>JBGPGQ010000387.1:0-3175 GCA_041483995.1 Bacteroidota bacterium | reverse complement strand
GTACAACGCCTTCCTGAACGATTCCCAGTATGGCGGAACGGATTTAAGTGTGCGCATCCAGTTAGTCACACCGAAGATGTCCACCCCCACTTTGAACTCGTCCGGAAAAAATGTCATTCCTGCCATCGTCATGAAGCCTCCATACGATCCTCCAATAATACCAATCTTGTCCTTATCGATGTACTCCAATGTTTGGAGATATTTCTTTCCATAGATGCAATCCTGCAGGTCCCGGTCGCCATGGTTTCTGTCATCCATCTTGTAGAACGTTTTCCCGTATCCACTGCTTCCGCGGTTGTTCACAGCAAGGATTGCATAGCCGTGGTTCACAAGAAATCCGATGAGCGCAAAGTAGCCCACGCGCGTCTGTCCGCCAGGGCCACCGTGTACCCAAATAAGCGCGGGAATCTTGTTGCTTGACGATGCACTCAGCGGCTTGTAATAGATTGCCGGGATCTGGAGACTATCGAACGAAGAAAACCGCACAACCTCTGCTGCGACGAGATCGTTGGGATTGATCTCACTGTTGAGAGTGTTGGTGAGCCTCTTCAGTTCTTTGGTGTCAAAGTTGTATACATAGATGTTGCTTGGTGCCTTCGAGGTACCGACGGTCAGACGCATAAGTTTTTCATCTTGCGAGATTGCAACCGCGGAGACGTCACCGTCCGGGATGCCTGGAAAGCCTACATCCTGACCAGTCTGCCTGTTGATGATTTTCAGTACGTTCTTTCCGTCCGCGTTCACGCCAATGACCCTGTACTTTTCGTTTTCAGAATCGTAGCTGTACATAACATCCCAGTTCGTCTCGAAGACTGTTTTTCGCTCGCGGGTCGCAAGATCGTATTGCACGAGGAACTGGAACTCCTTCCCAGCGTCGGTGACGTATAGAAGGGACTTGTTATCCTTGCTGAACCCCGATGACGAATAGATTCCCGGCATCGTTGAATCTGAAACCTGCACCATTTTCTTGGACGATATGTTGTAAAGATACAGTCGGCTTTCGCTGGTCGTGATGCTCTGCCCCAGCGCAAGGTTTTTCTCATCCCATGAAATGTCTCCCACATCGAGGCCCGAATCGTTTCGGTATACCATCACCGGCTTCCATGTCGCCACGCTCATCTTGTACAGGTCGAAGAACTTCGGGTTCCGCTTGTTGGAGAGATAGAAGAACGCTTTCTTATCACGTGACCAGCCTGCGAACGTTGCTTTCTCGTTCGCATCGGGTGTAAGGTCCTTTGATGACTCGCCCTCACTCAGCAGGTAGATATGATTGAGCTCGTTGCCACCTTTGTCCGCCGTGTACAATATCTTCGCTGTCCCCGGCACATAATCAACTGCAAAGAAAGATTCAACCGTTGAATTGGTGAGTTGTTTCTGTTGCGCATTGGCAACGGCAATCTCGTAGAGATTGTAAATCCCCGACTCGTTGCTGCTCACAAGCACTCGCGATCCATCGGGCGAGAACGTTCCACCGCTGATTTGTTTGTTTTTGTAGAATTGCTCAATGGTGTACTGAGCAACCTTCCGTTCCTCTGGTTTCTTTGTGCAGGATGAAATAAGTAGAGCGGAGAGCCCCAGCACAGCTACGACGGAAAGTTTCATGTTGGTATCCTTGATTGTTGTGTATGCCTCGTTGCGATTCCGAAAGTTTTTCCCGCAACCAATCATCAATACAACTGAGCGGGATCCCGTACAGCGGGACTTTGCTTGCTTTCTTTTCAAAAAGAGAGTAAGAAGTAAGTCACTTCCTCACGTATTTCCAGTTTCTAATTTTCCCTTCCGCCATCCATTCAATCGCTGTTGCGAGCCGCTTCTCCCTCGTCTCGTCGGTCTTCGCTTCCGTAATCCATTCGACGTACTCGCGCTTATTGGATGTGCTGAAGTTGTCGAACGTCGCCAGAGCCTTCTTGTTGTTCTTGAGTGCGGACATGAAATATGCAGGAACTCTCAGCGGTTTCTTTGGGGCGGATGGATACTTTGGAGGCGCTTTCACACCCTTCTCGTTCAACACCATCGCCTGCCGGACATAGCCGGCGAGAATTTTAACTGACGGCAGGTCGGAAAGCTTCGTGATGCGACCGAAGCTGCCCATCGCTTCGAGACTCTTTCCCTTGTCGGCAACGATGAGCGTACCCTTCCAGAAGCCAAGGACACAATACTGCTTGAAGGCTACCATCCCGCAGAGAATTCCATGGTACATAAAAGTCGGTGCGCTCCATTTCAGCGTCTCTTCGACATCGGGACAGGCCTTATGAACCAATGCCCGTATGTGTTTGAGGATGGGCTTGGCAAAGTCAGCGGACTTTGCAATGTAAGCGTCTACGCGTTCGTCTTTCTGTCCCATAATCTAATTGATGGTTTTGGGTTGGTGGAAGTTTACACAGCATATCTAGTGCCTGCCTAACTAACTCATGCCCGGTAGCACCGGATGCGCCGAAGATGAGGATGTTCATATCGACTGTTTTACTTGGTTTTGGCGTGTCTTCGACGGACAAACTCGTCGAAACGCTCAGTTAGAACAAAGATGTATTCACAGATTGCATTAACAAACGTAAACAGATCGCGCGCGTCCTCTTCTGAAATGGATTCAATCCCAGCGTGTGCACCGATATTTCGGTGCTCCCTCAGAGCGTCGCCCCATTCGCATAGCCTGCTGTCAATGACCTTCGTTTCAAGGAGCTCAGTGAGGCCACCGGCTAGATACTGACTCTTGGTACCGAAATGTTTGCAAATGCCCTCCAAGGCTCGCCCACACATTACAGCACACGCGCCGTATGCCTTGGCGTTGAAGCATTTATGGGCCTCATCAAGTGAAGCCTTCACTATTTCTGGTACAAGTGAAGTTGCATGAACTTCAGATCCGGGCCATACCCGTTGGATGGGGGACCAGCTAAACGCATCCAGTCCATCCCAGATAGTGTGTTGCGTTGCTACAATTGAATTTGTGCAAGAGGGACAGACGAGCAAGTGAGTACGTTCCGGAAATGGTTCTTCCTCCCTTCCACTTTCGTGCGTGGCAATCATTTTCGCATCAACCTTAGCGGAGCAATTGGGGCATTCAATAATCATTCGTGATTCCTTCTGTTACCTTGCAAATGGCAGCTAATGTTCAGTCGCCACGCAGTGAGCGAGTTGTGCGGCATGTTATGTGCCGTTTCAGCCAATGATGATTGAT
>JBGPGQ010000386.1:0-3183 GCA_041483995.1 Bacteroidota bacterium | reverse complement strand
ATGACAATCATTGAAGCATTCAAACAGCAAACTCTAAAACTTCGTCTCACTTTTGGGAATCGTTGGCTCTACTATTACGAGGGTGAATGGATTGTAAGGGAACGGAGGCCACGTCACAAAAAAACTGAGGTCGTTTTCTTAGGCCACAGTGAAGATGAGGCAATTAGGTGTCTTACTGAAGAGAGCTATTGAATCGGCCTCTTCATAGTGACTGGAATAAAGTTGTAGTAGGTCAGTGTGGGAGGCTGACCTACTGTATTTTCTTATTGAACTCTTTGCCTTCCTGAATCATTGCTAACATAACAAGTTGTGCAGGCGATTGGCCGTCGCGGGAAGCCCTTCTTGACGTTTTGATTTCATTTCAAAAAATCCTATCTTCATACCCAATTATTCAAATTCTATAAGGGGCTTCATTCGTTCATGATTAATCCTCAATTGTCAGATTCTCTCAAGCATGAAGCGTCTCGGGGGAAACAGTACTGGCTCACACCTATCCGGGAGAAGAAAGCACAATGGGAGAAGTAACGACAAAATCCGGCCTTAAGTACATTGACATGGTTGTTGGCGAAGGCGAATCACCTGAGACTGGAACCAAGGTGACGGTTCACTACACTGGCTATCTTACCGATGGAAAGAAATTTGACAGCTCGGTGGACCGCAATCAACCGTTCACGTTCAGCCTTGGAATCGGTCAGGTCATCAAAGGATGGGATGAAGGTGTTGCCACGATGAAGCCTGGAGGAAAGCGAAAGCTGATCATTCCTACGGCGCGCGCGGGGCTGGCGGAGTAATTCCACCCAACGCAGAATTAATTTTCGATGTCGAACTGATAAGCAGCAAGTAATGCCATCAGAAACCACGATGAGGGCTGAGAAATGAAACGATTATTGTGCCTGACAATATTGTCGGTTATTGCGAATTTCAGTCTCCTTGCGCAGGAGAGCGGATTTGGGATCGGGATCATTCTCGGTGAACCAACCGGCCTTAGTGGAAAATACTGGGTCTCTTCCCACAATGCAATTGATGGGGGTGTCGCATGGTCATTCCGGCACAGCGGTTTCTTTCATCTTCATGGTGACTATCTCTGGCACTTTCCTGATGTAATCCAATCAACTGAAAAGTTCACTCCGTATCTTGGGTTCGGAGGTCGGTTTGGTGCAACCAAAGGAAAGGCCCTCATCGGCGTACGCGTGCCTGTCGGCATGACATTTATCCCAAGGGGCGCTCCTGTTGATGTTTTTCTGGAGCTTGCACCGATACTCGATCTTGCTCCTGCTACCGAACTCAGCTTCAATGCCGGAATAGGGGTTCGCTTCTTCTTTCAGTGAGCCCTGTGTCATCTATTATGTCTAATGTTGCATTACTATCGGAGAAATGTATGCGTCAATGTTGCCTTGCAATCACGCTGCTGATCTCGTCCCAACTTTTTGCGGGGAAAGCAACGCTCTACGAAAGATTTTTTACGGAAAAAACCATGCGGGTGGACTACTACCACACGGGAACCAAAGGTGAAGAAGGATTTAGTCTTGATGAAGTATATGCTGAAGGGGTCTGGCCCGGCAGTCGCGTGAACCTCGTTGATACGCTGAACCTTGGTGAATTCATCGTGAGAGTTTACGATAGAACTACAGGTATCCTGATTTACTCCAGGGGCTTTTCCTCAATTTTCAACGAATGGCAGACAACCGATGAAGCGATTGCCGGAGTGCGTCGTACGTTTTCAGAGTCTGTGCGTTTTCCATATCCAAAGCGTGCCATCCAGGTGACAATTGCGCGACGTGATCGTTGGATTATCTTTCATGAACTTTTCTCCGCAATCATCGATCCGAACCGTCCCGATGAAGTTCGTAAAGAACATCCATTGCATCCGTACAATGTTGTGGCTTTGATGAACAACGGCGATCCCTCCACAAAGGTCGATATCGTGATTCTTGGCGACGGCTATGCAAAAGCCGATATGGGGAAGTTCAGATCGGACGCGAAGCATTTTAATGACGTGATGTTCGGGACGGAACCGTTCAAGAGCAGAAAGAATGATTTTAATGTGTGGACTGTTGAAGTAGAATCAGGCGAGTCCGGTATCGATGTTCCCGACAGAGATCTCTGGAAAAACAACGAGCTTGGTACACACTACAATACGTTTGGTTCGGCCCGTTACGTTCTCACGACGGAGAACAAAACCGTCCGCGATGTTGCGGCATCAGCATCGTACGATTGTATCTGTATCCTGGTTAATGATACGCGCTATGGTGGTGGTGGAATTTACAATTTGTATGCTACAACGTACACAAAAGAAATTGTTGTGGGACAGGAATGGCAGATGGACTACGTCTACGTCCATGAGTTCGGCCATTCGTTCGCGGGACTGGGGGATGAGTACTACTCGGCAGGCGCAGGCTACAATGATTTTTATCCGCCGGGCATTGAACCCTGGGAGCCAAATATTACTGCCCTCGGTGATAAGCAGAATGTAAAGTGGAAGGAATTCCTCACGCCGAATATTGCTATCCCAACTCGATGGGAAAAATCCCAGTATGACAGCATCCAGGCTCTTCAATCAAAGCTGGACAGACTTGCCCCCGACTACTACAAGAAACGGGAGCCCTATATTAAAGCCATGGTAGAAATGCGGAAGGCTTCAAAGTTTGCAGGTCAGGTGGGAGTATTTGAAGGTGCAGGCTATGCATCGACAGGTTTGTACAGGCCGGCTCTGGATTGCAGGATGTTCTCTTTGAGTCTCGTCGATTTCGATCCGGTGTGTACTGCAGCAATAGTCAGGATGATCGATTTTCTCACGAAGTAAACGGACGGAGAATCATCAACCTCCGCGTTTCACCCTCAACGCTTTCTCGTACAGGTCGATATACTTCTTTGCGGAAAGACCCCAGGAATAATCACGCTTCATGCCGTTCATCTGGATCTTCCGCCATGTCTCCTTCTCCTTCCACATCTGCAGCGCGCGGTACACTGTTGCACTGACGGCATAGCCGGTTGTGTCATGAAATGAAAACCCATTCCCAATCTGTTGCCCTTGCGTAGTAAACTGATGCCAGTCCTGCACGGTATCGGCAAGCCCGCCTGTGTGCCGAACAATGGGCACGGTGCCGTACCGTAAACTGTACATCTGGTTCAGACCGCATGGCTCGTATCGCGAAGGCATCAGGAAAATATCCGCGCCGGCTT
>JBGPGQ010000385.1:0-3184 GCA_041483995.1 Bacteroidota bacterium | reverse complement strand
GTCAATGTAATCGGTACACCATGTTCATCTGAACCGCAGATGAACACGATGTTCCTCTCCTTTAATCTCTGGTAACGAACATAGATATCGGCCGGGAGATATGCGCCCGACAAATGGCCGAGGTGGATCGGACCATTGGCGTACGGCAATGCCGCAGTGACTAAAATGCGCTGTGGTGAGGTCATTATCGTTAGGAATACGTCGGAACGGCCTGTCGAGCCTTATCGCTCGCAAGGATGTTGGTTCTCAATTGAACGGACAGTTGCAGCAAAATCAAATTAAGGTAGACATTTTTGTTCACAAGTGAAATAGCCCGCTCAATGTCAGAAAGAACTTGCACGAGGTCGGCCGAAGGAAACTTATCAACGAACCTTTTCAGATCATCAAATTGGTCGAGGTTGATTACGTCAACGCCTTGTCTGAGCACCATCGCATCGCGGAACCAGATCAACATCAGGCCGAGGAATCGTTCCACCAAGACTCGATCTCTTGTGCCGGCGAGTCTCTCCACATCGTCAGTCAGGGTAACGACGTTGCTGCCGAGCGCATGCCGGATAAACGCAACAACGTCCTGTCGGAGCTGGAGAATATCGTCCTGCAAGAGCTCCCGAGCCTGCAGATAGCTTCCGTTAGCCAGGCGCGCAACAAGCAAAGCTTGATCCGAACCAACTCCTTCCCTTTCAACCAGAGCAGCGCGAATATCCTCCGGTGTCAATGGATCAAAGCGAACATTCTGACACCGCGATCGGATTGTTGGAAGAAGGGATTCGCGACGCGATGTAGTCAGGATAAGCATGGTGTTGCGTGGCGGCTCTTCAAGAGTTTTCAAGAGAGTATTCGATGCCTCTTCCCCCATCTCCTCGGCATGTGAAATAATGAACACCTTCTTTCTTCCCCCGTATGCACTCATGGATGTTTCCCGGCGGATTTCCCGTATGCTGTTGATCTTGATGATATTCGCTTTGGGAATCTCAATACGATGATACGCGTTTTCGCCCTTCAATCTGAACTGTTCCTGGATAAGCTTGATTTCCGATTCTGCAAGTTTTGCAAGAGGCGCGTCGTCACTCTTTTCGCCCTTGCCAACAGGAAGAGCAACAATGAGCTTTACATCGGGATGTTGTAGTGAACGATTCTGTATGCATGCAGAACAAACGCCGCAGGCTTCTTCTCCGTTGTTTTCACAATGGAGAACACGGGCAAATTCCAGCGCCATCGCATCCTTGCCTACTCCCTCGTTTCCATAAAAGAGATATGCATGTGGAACACGACTGCTCTGCAACTCGCTTATCAAAATACCCTTAACCCGCTCTTGTCCGATAACTCTCGACCACACCATCATTAACTCCCGCTAGAACGCGTGACCAATCCCAAAATGGATCACGCCTTGAGAAAACGTTTCGCCAAAAAACTTCCGCTCAGTAATCCATTTTTTCCCGGCGGCGTCACCGGCTGGATTGTAAACACGAAATCCATAGTCTATTCGAAATGGACCGAAGAATGTGTCATACCGTAAGCCAAACCCGGTGGCAATGGCAATATCTTTAGCCTGCAAATCACGAAACTTCTCCCAAACGTTCCCGAAGTCAAGAAACACAACCGTCCAGATTTTTTCAAGGAAACTGTTCCGGAGCCCATGGAAGACATTTGTTCTGAGCTCAAGGCTTCCTTCAAACGCAAAATTGCCACCGAATGTTGGATCACCCGAAGCACTGAGATCACGGGAATTCCATCCACGAACACTGCCGCCACCACCGGCGTAAAATCTATGATCTTGTGGAATGCCGCGTGACGCGTTGGATCTGCTTTCTCCATACTTGTCCTCGAAACCTGCCTTGAGCTTCAGGCCAAAAATGTTGGAACGTTTTTGCTGCGAGACGTCAAAATACCAGCGACCAAGAAGACTGATTTTGTAAAACTGCGTAAACGGCAGATCCGGCTGAGCCTTCTTCAACAGCAGCGGCAAAGCCCCTGATTCTGTAAACGTAGCCGTGTGGACAAAACCACTTGATGGAGAGAATATGTCATTCGTTTTGTCACGTTGAATGGTAAATGAAATAATGGAATTGAACTGAACAGATTGCTCTTGCGACTTGAGAAGTTTGATCTGCGCCTGAATTGCAGGATCACTTGAACTATCCGGGTACGAAGCATTTTTTCTCAGTTTCACGCGTTCCAATGTCCAGTCCAGAAAACCATTTGTAAATTCCGCAAAGCGATCAGTAAAGCCGAACTTGTTCCTGATGATATCCTGCCTGTAGGCTTTCTGCTTATCGAGAATCAGCGAGAATGCCCACGACCCTTTGATCTTGTTGGTAAAGATATAGGGTTGGAGCATCTCAAACGTGAGGTCAACATCGGCAACGGCGTTTGAATTTGTTTCAAAGTAGTTTGGAAATTCGCCAATGGTCTGGGTCCGGAAGCGTAGTCGGGTTGAAAAGGTGCGGGCCCCCCCGAGGAAATTTCTATTGGTGTAGCCGATACCGGCGCCAAGGTTAAAGGTACTGTTCTCATCACTCACGAGGAGTTCAGGTGCCAATTCGTGTTTGTCTTTGGGCCGCAAACTGACATGACTGGGTACACTGTTTGAACTGTCCTTGATAGAAGGAATTGTCTCGTCTATACGAGCCAAATCGAAGAGCCCCAGGCGGTTGAGACTGCGCTCACTGCTTATTCTCTTCGACAAACTATACACATCTCCCTTCTTATAGTCCATCTGGCTCACAATAATGTCATTGGTAATATCTGTCCTGGAGGAATCGGGTTCTTGTGAAATTGTAATATCACCAAAGAAGTGCATCACGCCGGTTTCAAATGCGAGGGTAACAATAAAGTTATTGGTACTGTAGAGTAACGCGGCAGAGGAGCTGTCCTTACGAAAAGTAGCATTCGGGAATCCCAAATTGTTCATGGCAAGCAGAATTCGTGAAACCTCTTCGTCAAGCAAATCGCGATCATAGGGATCTCCTTTGAAAATTCGTTGATTTGAATACATTTCGTCGTATGCAGAATAAGGAAGCACGCCGATGAATTTGTAGATTATGGTGTCCACTATGGATCGATACCCTTCATTGATCAGGATTTTGATATCGAGCATTTGTGATCCGGTGTGGAGGATGAGGGCTGTATCAATATGGACGTTTCGGAAACCCCGATCAACATAATACTTTCCCAAACGGATGAT
>JBGPGQ010000384.1:0-3208 GCA_041483995.1 Bacteroidota bacterium | reverse complement strand
TACCCACACCGGAAATTGTCATGGGGAGAAGGATGGGCCCGATGCCTCCAAAACTATCGGCAATACTTCCGCCATTATCGCGTATGATATAATTTCCTAACACCATGGACGCCAGGACTGTCGCAACATAAGAACCAAAAAGATCGGCTCCCATTCCGGCAACGTCACCTACATTATCTCCTACATTATCCGCAATAGTTGCAGGGTTGCGCGGATCATCCTCGGGAATTCCTGCTTCAACTTTTCCAACAAGGTCGGCGCCCACATCGGCGGCCTTCGTATAAATACCGCCGCCGAGCTGTGCGAAGAGTGCCACGAAGCTGGCACCAAATCCATAGCCGACAATGAGGAGAGGTATCTTTGTGATGTCCTGAGTTACTCCAGTCGCCTTCACAATTGCAAACAGTCCGGCAACGCCAAGCAAGCTCATTGCAACCACAAAGAAACCGGATACAGCGCCGCCCCGAAGCGCTGGCAAAAGAGCACTGTTCATATCTTTTGTTGCGCCGGCAGCAGTTCTGATGTTGGCTCTAATGGCGACCCACATTCCCATGTATCCTGCTGCTACTGAGCACGCCGCACCAAGAACAAATGAAAGGGTCGTCCAGAGTGCGAGGTCGGCGGTGCTTGCGGGATCGTGTTCGTTGTGGGCGCGGACAAAAGCGTATAAGATGTAGATAATCGCCGCGAGAGCGAAAGCGAGATAGATGATTGTACGATTCTGTCGTCGCAGAAATGCCTCGGCCCCAGATTTGATCGCGTCGGAAATCTCACGCATCTTCGGGGTCCCGGTGTCCCGCTTCATTACGTCACTAATAAGATAAAGGGCGAACAGTAATCCGATGATGCTGATGCCCAATATGAGACTTAGTTCCATATTGTTGGAATTGCTCCTTTCCTTGTGTGGTTGTACTGTAATGTTTGCTTGTTATTCACGCTTGATGAGATAACGCTTGTGTGACTCAATACTTGGGGGATTGTTCGAAAACCTGATTGCAGCTGATGATTACGCAAAAAAGACGCCAGCCTAAGACCTTCTCCCGGGCTGACTTTGAGATAGACCCAGGTGGGTAAAAATGCCCACTAAGAAAAGAAAAAACAACGACTTAATCAAGACGCGGGCGAGTTTTTATCTTGTGTTGCAAGTATTTTATCAGCATCGGCAGAATCGAAATGAAAACGACGACGACTATCACGTATTCAATGTGTTTTTCAATGCCAGGGATGGTACGGCCAAGAAAATAACCAATCAAGGTCATGCTTCCAATCCAGCAAATGGCGCCTGTGATATTGAACGTTGCGAATCGCCTGTAGGGCATTTCCGCAACTCCTGCAACAATCGGCGCGAAGGTTCTCGCAAATGGCATAAACTGGGCAAGTATGATTGTGACTCCCCCATGTTTTTCATAGAACGCCTGGGTCTTCAGAAGATGATCACGTCGGAAGAGCTTTGATTGTGGACGTTCGAACAGAGGTCTGCCTGCCCTACGGCCGATTGTGTACCCGGTAGAGTTTCCTGAAATTGCCGCTACCATGAGAAGAGGGATAAGTATGCGGATGTCGAACTCACCACGCGCAGCAAACAAGCCGGCGGTCACCAACAACGAGTCGCCGGGAAGAAAGAAGCCGAGCATCAATCCCGTCTCGGCAAAGATGATCCCAAAGAGAGCGACATAGCCAACCTTGATCGCCCAGTCGGTTATATCGCTCAGCGGACTGTTAAATATGAGTGCTGCAAGTTGCTCCAAAATCGAACCTCCGTTTGTTAAAATCCCCCAAAGCCGTAGCAAGATACAATGAGTATTGGTAAGAGACAATAAGAATCAATGCTATGCTCATTTTTCTTTCTTTTTTGCCTTTAGTTTTGTAGCTTTTCCCACCAGCACACAGAACAGTCCATCATCCTTCGGAGTTACCACCATGAACAAGCTTGTGAACATGTGTTTTGCATCCCTCGTTGGGCTCTTCGGACTTACACTCCTGACCTTCGGGTGTGGTGGTGGAGGAGATCAAAACGAAATTCTGGTTGGCGAGTTTTCCTCGCTTACCGGCACAGCGGCCACCTTTGGTACTTCGACCCACAATGGGTTGATGATTGCCGTTGAGGAAATCAATAGCACGGGAGGCATTTTCGGGAAAAAAGTAAAACTCCTTACGGAAGATACTCAATCGAAGCCTGAGGAGGCTGCTACTGTTGTTACGAAGTTGATCAATCGAGACAAGGTAAAGGCCATGATCGGTGAAGTAGCGTCAGGCCGAAGCCTTGCAGCGGCCCCGATATGCCAATCGAATGGCGTACCCATGGTAAGCCCTGCTTCAACAAACCCGAAAGTGACACAAGTGGGAGACTATATCTTTCGTATTTGCTATATCGACCCATTCCAGGGAGCAGTCCTTGCCCGGTTTGCATTCAATAGCCTGAAAGTGAAGCGCGTTGCTACGTTGAAGGATGTTAAAAACGAATACAGTGTGGGATTGGCGGAATTCTTTGCTGCTGAATTCAAGAGACTTGGTGGTGAGATCATAGCAGAGCAGGCGTACAGTGAAGGCGATAACGATTTCAAGGCGCAACTCACTGATCTGAAAGGCTCAAATCCTGAAATGATTTTTGTGCCTGGCTACTATACTGAAGCAGCATTACTGGTGAAGCAAGCTCGCGATTTGAATATCAAGGTTCCGTTCCTTGGTGGGGATGGATGGGATTCTGCGCGACTTCTTGAAATCGGCGGGGCGGCGATGGAAAATACATATTATTGCAATCACTACACCGACTCGGACACGAGCACTATCGTCCAAAATTTTGTCCAAAAATATCGTACGAAATACAAGGAGACACCAGACGCACTCGCGGCGCTTGGTTATGATGCCGGGAAGATAGTTTTTGCAGCAATGCAGAAGGCGGGCACGACCGACGGGCCCAAAGTTCGCGACGCACTTGCAACAACGAGAGCCTTTGAAGGTGTGACGGGCACCATCAGCATCAACAGTGAGCGAAACGCATCAAAATCTGCGGTGATCATTGCAATCCAGGGTGGGAAGCTTGCGTTTAAGGAGAGAATCCAGCCTTGATGATTCAGTGATTGCATGAGCGAACTTCTTCAGCAAATCATTAACGGCCTCTCACTCGGTAGCATTTATGCGTTGATTGCGTTGGGGTATACCATGGTCTATGGTGTGCTTCGGTTCATCAATTTCGCGCACGGGGATG
>JBGPGQ010000383.1:0-3208 GCA_041483995.1 Bacteroidota bacterium | reverse complement strand
GCACTGCAGGCAGTAATATTCTTCGCCTTCATCCGAAAGAAGCCGGTTGAACGGATTTCTCGCTCAAGTTCATTCTGATCAGCAGTTGCCAGGTGCTTGGGGGTGGGATACTTCTTGAAAAGATCCTTCGTAACAAGGTTGATCCGCTCATCTGTACACTGGGCAGAGAGAATAGTTGCAATGAGCAATTGGAAGGGGTTCTCGTGAAGCAGTGCCGTTCTGGCCGCGGGAAATTCTTTTTTCAAGAGTTTGAGAATCTTCCCGGCTCGCGCACGGCGCTTGTCATCGCTTTCACGGGGCTTCGAACGAGATGTCGATTTAGCGCGAGCAGGCAAGGCTGGTTCTCACTAAAAAAGTAATTCTTTCACAACCAACTTACCATCACCGGTGAGTACATCGCGGACGAGTGGCTTGTCTTTGTACACAGAGAGCCATTGGATGCTTTCACTGATAGCATCAGCATTATTGCACATAAGGCGCAGGACAAATTCAACTCCTGCACCCAATCCAAGCTTTCGTTGCCAGAGAGAGAGATGATCAATTGGGATCTCACTCGACAGTTTTACGAGAGCATCGGTCAGTCCTTTCCTGAACGGTGCATACTTCATATCCGGCTTGGAAAAAAAGAATGCCAATTCGGTATACTTGCCCACTGCTTCTTTGGCAGGCAATTCACTGCTGGAATACACCAGATTATACGCGGCGTAGGAATAGCCGCTGAATTCCTTGATGTGTTTTCCGTGCGTTGTGGCGTAGATGCCCAGTTTGTCCCGCACGATGTATTCAAGCATATCAAGATTGATTCCCCCTTCAATCACGAACATGGATTCAAACACGTGTCCCTTCCCCTTACCAAAGGCAAATCCAAGCTCCTCGAGATATGCCTTGCCATTCTGCAATAACTTTTTTTCCAGAGTTTTCTTTGAGGGTGATAGGAAGACTCGTCCCTCAACAGACCGCTTCAGCCCAAGGCCAGTGCTAACATGCGCTTTCTGAAACTTTGCATACGATTCCTCGAGGATACGTCTGACATCGTTGTTGTCGCCGCGCAGCGGGGTTTGCAGGTATTGGGAAAGAGCCGTGTGCATCATTTGCGATTCGCGAGCTGCGGCCTCTTTCAAAAAGAGTGCGTAGCCGGAGTTGATCAATGCGGTTTCCTCGGCAATCCGTTCGTGCAACTCTTTCATTGTCTTTGTATACTCTTCGGCCGGTATGTTATTGTTCGCCTGGTGCAGGGCACAATAGGCGATTGTCGGAATAGGAGTGGAAAGATGTTGGTAGATGCTCATGCGTTCTTAACGCGGTCGTAATTTGGATAATTGTAGTACATCGGGGGCATACCGTTCGTCCTTTATCAGTAGACGCTGAATGACTTCACCGTTCACAATGGTCCGCTCGATGATTTCAGTGATGTCTTCCTTCCGAACACCACCGTACCACACGCCATCCGGATAGATAACCATGCTGACCCCGTACTCACATGCATCGAGGCAGCCGGAATTATTAGCGCGGACTATTCCCGCCAGGCCGCGCTTCTTCAACTCGGCCTTCAGAACATCCCGCACTTCCGCCGATCCCTTTTCAAGACAACAGCCCTTTGGATGTCCTGCCGGACGCTCATTGATGCAAACGAATATGTGCCGCTGATACCGAGCCATCTATTGGTCAGTCCTTTGCATCGAAAAAAATATTGAACATCTGGTATAGGTGGTGTTCTTCGTGGCGCATCATACTCTCCATGCACTTTTCAACTGAATAGTGCAGGATCTCCGGATGCCGAGCCTCGAGATTCCACTGGCTGTCGGTCAATGTCCGCAACAGTCCAAGAAGGATTTTTCGTTGCGCATTGAAGTCCTTCAAGCGTTGCGCAGCATTTTGTTCAAGATAGGAGCCCTCCTCCCTCGCCTTGTCCGGGTGGAATGGAACTATCGCGGGTTTTTCGTCAACCAGCATCCGCGCGAGGCGTTCCACAAAAACATCCTGGACTTCGGCAATGTGCATCGCCAGCTCGTGCAACGACCACTTTCCAGGCGCCGTTCGTTGTTTCAATTGCTCGCCCGTTAGTCCATCGGTAAGGCTTGATAGTTCTTGAGTATGATCACCGAGTCTCCTGATAATCATTTCCCGATTATTGCTGGCCATGCGAACTCCGGATAGTGATGTTACCGAACACCTGAGAAGCTTGAATGTGAATTTTCTTCGTCGTAGTCAAATATGAGGGCGAAACATATTGCAGGGACTGTGAAAACCCCCTCCTCTGCTCCTCATCGCACTGAATGTCACCGAACACAGTATTTGCTGTCAACGCAAACGCGGTTCCCTGAGGAAGCTGGACAAAGGCATTACCAAATACCGAACTTATTTTCAACAAGCTCTCACCTTCACTCAATGCTGAACGAGACAAGTCAATTCGCGCATTTCCAAAAACAGCCGAGACTGAACCTCCTTTGAACGATTGTGATTCGACCTGTACACTGATATCCCCAAACACTACCGAATGATGAACCTGGTCTGTACGTGTTGCCCTCTCTCTATCTCCGAACACTTCATGACTTGTTTCATTGAAGCCAATTGCGTCCCTTCTACGACCGCGCATGATGCTTATTCCCCACAGGATCAATACCACTGGCCAGTATGTATGGATAATATCTCCAAGACCCAGGACGCCTGCATTATCAAGGAGAAAAAGGACCCCGAGAACAATCAGGACGATGCCTAACCACAACCGGTTTGAATTCATGAAATATTCGATTTGTTATGAGATCTGCAGATATTCAAGGACTGAATTGAGGCTTTGAGCGTTCAAGACATTTCGCTTCTCCAGCCACCCCTTGCGGGCGATCCCGACGCCGTACTGCACGTCCCGTAGTCCATCAACGTTGTGGGCATCAGGATTGATAGCAATGGTGACACCCTTCTCTTTGGCGTACTTACAAAGTCGCCAGTCAAGGTCAAGGCGCGATGGATGCGCGTTGATTTCTATAATCTTTCCGTAGTCTGCCGCCGCGTCGATCACACTCGTCATGTTGACGAGATAACCGTCGCGAGAAAGCAAGAGCCGCCCCGTAGGATGTCCGAGCATGGTGACGTGTTTGTTTTTGAGAGCTTTGATGATTCGCCTGGTCATTTGACTTTCAGACATCGTAAAACTGCTATGCACGGACACTACAACATATTCAAAAGTGGCAAGCATACTCTCCGACCAATC
>JBGPGQ010000382.1:0-3211 GCA_041483995.1 Bacteroidota bacterium | reverse complement strand
CGTTCATGTTGTGAATGCCCACCGTAACCGCAAAGATCGGGAAGATCGCCCGCTGTGTCATTGCCGAAAGCCCCGCGCCGAACATCCGTATCATCCACACCCGGTGAAGCGCAAACTGCCGGCGCCTCGCCAGTGAATAAGCCTTTAGAAGAAGAAACAGGAAGGCACTAAAGACAATAACAAAAAAGACCTTCTCACCAATCGGCCGTTCCGGCATTGTGAACGGAAAAGAGATTCCGGAGAATGCAATGGCCAATCCCGCTGCAATCACGCACCGACCGAACCACCGGTGGAGCCTGCGATAGCGGTTGCGAAATCCTTCCCAGAACTGGAACGGTCCCAGCGTCAAAAAAACGATACCTGGGACAAAATGAGCGATGCTCCACCATGGATAGTCAAAGAATGCGTTGTAGCCCGTTGAAGGTTGAGTCCGCCGGATGACCTTCACCAATGCAAGAACGGCGTCGTACGCACCATAGCTGCATAACGATACCATACCAACAACGAGAAGGCTGAGGAGAAATTTGTTGACTTCTGCTTTCGCAAGCTTCTTATCTGTTTCCAGAGTCCGAGCGTTTGAAGCAATGTGCAGTGATTGATCAAGCATGTCGATTGAGTCCTTTCCGGGAATGCGTGCGAACATGACAGTGAGGTTCACCGTCTTCTTCCCAAAAAATACTCAGGCGGAGCGAAGTATCATTTCACATTTGTTAAAAAATGGACCGATTCAGGAAAGCTGCCCGCGGAGTCTGCTTAAGGATTGTTGGGTCATACCAAGATAGGAGGCAATATAGCCCAGAGGAGTTCTTTGAAGAATATAAGGATAGTGCTCAATGAAATACAAGTACCTGGCAGCAGCATCTTTGTTCAACAGAAAGTCTCTCTGTGCCAGCAGGTCCATCATCGTTTTTTGGTTGATGGCGGCAGAGATCTCCGGGAAACGCGGGAGGGTTTTTGAGAGTCGCTGCCATGCTTCATAGGATATTGTTGCAAGCATGCAATCGGTAACTGCAAAGAGATTCTTGTCGGATGGCTTCTGTGTTGCGAACGACTCAGGGTCGCCCACAAAATCGTTTTCACTAACGAAGTAGCAAGTTGTTTCATCGCCCATCTCTTCAAATCTCAGGTAGCGCATTACGCCTTCGACAATGAACGCGAGTTGACGACAGATATTTCCTTCGCGCAAAAAGAACTCTCCCCCCGGAATCCGCTGTAACTTGACATGCTGTTGCGTTACTCCCCATTCGCGGTCATTAACGTGGAAATTGCTTTGCAGGTATTCTTTGAGTCGGACCATGTTGTTGGCTGCCATGTTCGTTTCGGCAAGCGCCGATCCTATGTTGTGTTTAACGTTTCTTGTTGTTACAAAGATACGCCATCCAGCGATTTTGTGCAACCGAAGCGCGGTGGATTTTTCCTTTCCTTTGGCCGTACGTTTTTGTAGATTGCAACCAGAGTTCACCCACCATGTAAGAAATCCCTCGTAGTATGATGGAATTTAACTAGGAGCAGTTGAGAACCGCCGATGAGTGAGAACTCCGACCAATTAGTGCGCAAGGCAGTGGATGCTGTTTACCGCTCAGACTCGCGTCGCATTCTCGCCACGCTGATCCGGTTGCTTGGCGACTTCGAGGTTGCCGAGGAGGCGCTGCACGATGCCTTTGCCGCTGCAATGGAACAATGGCCCCGGGAAGGCATTCCTGCCAATCCACGAGCGTGGCTCGTTTCAGCCGGTCGTTTTAAAGCAATCGATGCAATGCGCCGGAGCGCCCGCTTCGACACGTCGCCCGGACAGTTGATGGACCAGCTTCAGGGCGACACTAATGACCCCACAGAGCAACTCGATGAGAGTGTCGAGGACGACCGGCTGCGATTGATCTTCACCTGTTGCCATCCGGCGCTGGCGCCAGATGCCCGCGTTGCCCTGACATTACGGGAAGTTTGCGGCCTCACTACTGAAGAGATTGCACGTGCTTTCCTCACCGCTCCACCCACGCTTGCCCAGCGCATCGTGCGTGCCAAGGCGAAGATCCGCGGTGCACGCATTCCATATCAAGTGCCGTCGCGAACCGATCTGCCCGATCGGTTGGACACCGTGCTCCATGTGGTCTACCTTGTGTTCAACGAAGGATACTCTGCATCATCGGGTTCGTTGCTGACAAGGTCGGACCTTTCCGGCGAGGCGATCCGTCTTGGTCGATTGCTCATGGAATTGCTGCCCGAGCCGGAGGTTGTAGGACTCCTTGCGTTGATGCTGTTACAGGAATCCCGACGCGTCGCGCGTACCTCGCCATCTGGCGAATTGATTCTGTTGGACGATCAGGATCGCTCACTTTGGAACCGCGACCAAATTGCCGAAGGGAAAGCGTTGGTGGAACGGGCACTGTCGTTGCCTGGATTTGGCTCGTACACAGTTCAGGCTGCGATCGCAGCAGTACACGCCGGGGCATCAAACGCCGCCGGGACAGACTGGGCACGAATCGTTGCACTGTACGACCTGCTGTTGCAGTCAGAGCCTTCACCCGTGATCGAATTGAATCGCGCAGTGGCTGCTGCAATGCGCGATGGCCCACTGGCAGGTCTGGAACTGATCGATGCGATCCTTTCCCGTGGTGATCTGGCTGATTACCACCTTGCGCATTCAGCTCGCGCTGATCTGTGCAGGCGTCTCGGAAAAACAGAGGAGGCGAAAGCTTCCTACAAACGAGCACTTGCCCTCACGCAACAGGAACCTGAGCGCAGGTTTCTTGAGCGGCGCTTGAGCGAATTGTCCTGACGGGTCCCGATGCAATCGTTCCGGAAAAAAGCTATCTTTGTCAGAGTTCAAATACAGCTTACTCATGACACTGAAGGGAATGCACAATGCGAGCACCGATATTCAGGGACATCATTCTCACGTTCTTCTTGACTTTTCTTGCCGTGGCAACCTCATGCAGCGGGAAACAAGAGTCGAGAACACAGAACCATGGAAACCCCGCTGTGACAAGCAAGGATTCGTCCAGTGAATCATCTAAGGGTGGAGATAGCACCAGTGTTTCAGTGTATCTGAGGGACGGTTCTACGATTCATGGACATTTGCTCGTGGACTCCGTCGCTCTTAAGACGGAGTACGCAACACTCAATCTCGATGTAAAGCTCATCAGCAGTATTGACCTTCCGACCGACAATAAACTGACGACAGTCTCTCTCGCAAGCGGTGAACGGTTACTGG
>JBGPGQ010000381.1:0-3216 GCA_041483995.1 Bacteroidota bacterium | reverse complement strand
GCAATACCGTGATGGCATTTTGGGTCTCTCCGCCTGTGCTGGCGGAGTTCTCTCGGCGCATTTGATCAACGGGCGTGATGCCGAAGCTTACGAAGCTGCTGAACTATACAAAGACATTCTTGGGGATGATTTTTATGTCGAGATCCAAAATCACGGCATAGATGGCGAACGAATCGTGCGGGAAAAAGCTCCTAAGCTTGCCAAAGACCTAGGCCTGAAACTCGTCTGCACGAACGACGTGCATTACCTGAAGCGTGAGCACGCCATCGCTCACAACATTATGCTTCTGATTCCGGACTCAAGCAGCACAAACACAACGGATTACACCCAGCTTCGGTATCAAACAGATCAGGTCTACTTTAAGTCGACCGACGAGATGCTTGATCTATTCAAGGAATTTCCAGAGGCCATTGTATCGACACTTGAAGTAACAGAAAAGTGCAATCTTGATCTTGATCTGAAGACCAACCACATGCCGCAGTTCCCAATTCCAGCAGACTCCGGCGCCACAACGCTGGAAGACTATCTTGATAAAGTGACACGGGAAGGGTTTGCCGAACGGTATGCCAATCCAAGTGAGGAACTTAAGGCACGGCTTGCCCACGAGCTGACTGTCATCAAGAAAATGGGATATTCAGGATACTTCCTCATTGTTCATGATTTCATAAAAGCTGCACGGTTGATGGGGGTAGCAGTCGGTCCGGGACGGGGCAGTGCAGCGGGCAGCGTCGCATCGTACTCATTAGGCATTACTAACGTCGATCCTGTAAAGTATGATCTTCTCTTTGAAAGATTTCTTAACCCTGATCGCATCAGCATGCCCGATATTGATGTTGACTTCTCCGATGATAAGCGGGAGCAGGTCATAGAATATGTTAGGAGCAAGTATGGTGCCGACTCGGTTTCTCAGATCATTACGTTCGGAACACTCTCTTCGCGAGCAGTTCTGAAAGATGTGGGGAGGGTTCTTGGAATTCCTCTTAACACCATTGAGTCCATCACGAAGCAGATCCCCGTGGAGCTTGGCAAAGTCAGGCCTCTTAGGGATGCACTTGAAACGATACCGGATCTCAAGTGGGTGAAGGAAAGTAACGACCCCAAGATCAAGACACTCATAGAAGCATCTCTTGTCTTGGAAGGGATGAACCGGAATGCGGGGATGCATGCTGCCGGTGTCGTGATTGCACCGGGCAATATCAGTGACTATGCTCCGCTCTACAAAACTCCGCAGACCGGAATCATGACGCAGTACAACATGAAGGATCTTGAGACGGTTGGCTTGCTCAAGATGGACTTTCTTGGTCTGCGCACACTCTCGGTCATTGAAAATGCCCTATCCATGATTACGCAAAATCATGGCGTGACGATTGACCTCAATACAATTCCCGAAGACGACGCAATGACATTCGAGTTGTTCTCCAAAGGTCAGACAGTTGCGGTTTTCCAATTTGAAAGTTCGGGAATGCAGGATTGGCTCCGGAAACTCAAGCCGACGTGCATAAGTGATCTTGTTGCAATGAACGCGCTATACCGCCCCGGTCCGATGGAAATGATCGGTGACTTTATCGCGAGAAAACACGGGACTCAGCGGATTTCGTACATTCATCCCAAACTGGAGACAGTACTCAAGGAAACATACGGCGTTATCGTGTACCAGGAACAAGTGATGAAGATTGCCAGCGAGATCGGCGGCTTCACGCTTGCGAAAGCTGATCTTATGCGCCGTGCCATGGGGAAGAAGGACAAGAACCTTATGGCAGAGATGAAAAAGGAGTTTGTTGATGGTGCTGTCCTGCTCGGCACGGCAAAAAAACTGGCTGGGGAAATTTTTGACTTGATCGAGAAGTTTGCTTCGTATGGCTTTAACAAATCTCACAGTGTTGCCTATTCGATTATTGCATACCAGACCGCGTACCTCAAAGCTCATTATTCTGCAGAGTATATGGCGGCGACACTCTCTTCCGAAATAGGAAATACCGACAAGATTGTCGGCTTGATTGATGACTGTCGCAAGCTCGGCATCAAAGTTCTTCCCCCAGATGTCAATGAGAGTGGCAAAGCCTTCAAGGTTGTCAATTCCGATATTCGCTTCGGTCTGTGCGCAATCAAAAATGTCGGGGAAAGCGCGATTGAATCATTGATGAAGGCCCGCGAAGAAAAGGGAAGGTTCGAGAACATATTCGATTTTTGTCGCAGGGTGGATTTGCGCCTCGTGAACAAGAAATGTCTTGAAAGTCTTGTGCAAGCGGGGGCCTTTGATTCAATGGAGGCGAGCAGAGCACTCTACTTTGAAAATCTTGACCGAGCAGCGCAATTTGGCCAATTGGCCCAGAGCCAATCGCAGAACGGTCAATCGAGTTTGTTTGAGTCTTCCCATACTACTCAAACCGGCTTCTTGAGCTATCCGGCGTTGCCACCCATAGTGCAATGGCAGGAAAACGATAAGCTCGTACGCGAAAAAAATGTATTGGGCTTCTACGTGTCAGGTCACCCCTTGTTGAAGTTCGAACAAGAAGTAAACGAATTTGCAAATGTTCATTTCGGTGACCTCGGTGGGTTCAAAACTGGAAGCACGGTGCGCGCATGCGGCATTGTTACTTCCGTGAAGAGGAAGATCGACAAACGAAATAATACCATGGCCTTTATTGGGCTGGAGGATTTCAGCGGAAGGGCGGAGTGCATCGTCTTTTCGGATCAGTTTGCAAGGCACGAACATATTCTTCAGCCCGATTCGATGGTGATGGTGGTCGGGAAGGGGGAACTCAATGGTGATATTCTCAAGATCATTGTCAATGAAGTGTACCAGATGGAAAAAGTAAAGGACAAATTCACGAAGAGCATTGTTTTGTCCATCAACGTGAATGACGTTAAGGAAAACACAATCGTTGAGTTGCGTCAGTTGATGGAAAAAAACACCGGGAACTGTGCCTGCTATTTCAACGTTATTGATACTAACACAACGAAAGTGTTCCAAACAAGGAAGTTTACCGTGGAACCAACGGATCAATTCGTTGATGAACTGAGGAAAATGCTCGGTCCACGGAGCGTACGATTTACTTTGTAAAACAATACATTACACATAACCGTCTTGCGGCAGGGTTGCAGCTGCAGCGAAAAAGGAGAATACATGAAGCCAATTGAATTCACAGATGTGAATTTTCAGCAGGAAGTCTTGAACTCGGAACAACCGGTCCTTGTCGATTTCTGGGCGGTCTG
>JBGPGQ010000380.1:0-3219 GCA_041483995.1 Bacteroidota bacterium | reverse complement strand
TTCTACAAACGTTCGACCCCTACGGGGTCGATATACTACACTTGAATCAACTTCTGGAGTAGCTCCATTAGGAGCTAACGTCTATAGAATGATTCAATACCAAATAGATCAAGGAACCCCGTTGGGGTTCAACATAACGGCATCATTCAATTCAGTCACAATCGGGCTTGCCAAATAAACAATTAAACGGCGTAGCAATCAGCCGATGAAAAAGCTTAAGGACCATTTGCTCCGCTCTCGGCTTGAAGAAGAAAGCATAGTATCGAACTGAGACTCGTTCGAACCGAAGTAGTCTCACTTTTGTTGAGGGTCCAAGCCGTTTCTGTGTATTGGTAAATTTTTGGATAACAAGATCGTGATGTTGGGAATAGCTTTGTAGCTCGTCAACAAAGGTGTATTTAATTGAGCGGGCCTGAGTCTTCCTAACCTTATCTGATGCGATGCCATTGTCTGGATCTAGAAAGAGTAGATCAGCAGATTTCAACTTGTCTACCGATGCTGATAACCACTCATTCCTGGCGGAGACCCGTGTTTTCATGTCAATTGAATTGTAAGGTAAAGGAGTTGAGAAGAAAATGGTATTTGTTGGAAGAATCAGGGTTCTCTCTAACGCTTCAACCGATCGGTCATTCGTCTCTACTAGGTTCTTAAGCTTAGAATAGATTATGGGGTTACATGCTTGGAATTGTTCTGCCCTTGAATTCTTTGGATCAAGGTAGCCGACATGTCTACCGTCGTTGTTTCCTTTTTCAGGCCGTGTAACCCGATACCAGTTAATTCCAAGCCGTAACTGACGGTCGCTCGTTTTGAGCAATTCATTCAGAAGAACGAACTTCCCGAAATCACCAACATCACCTGCATATTTGTCTTGCATCTATTTGACCGCTATTTGCCAATTGAAATAACCCGCACAATGTACGCAATTGAGTAAGGCGTGGCAAGTTGATTATGAATGCCCGCTTCCGTATATTTAATCCAACAAGAAAACGGATTGCGGAACACAACAGCGTCCGTTCTTGTTTTGGATAATGCATTTGACTGCATTTTTTTTGAGCAGAAATAGGACTGGAGAGGTCGGGTTTGTATGGTAAGGCTTTCAAAACGAGTTGAATACGGGCTTATCGCAATTCGACACATTGCCACTCTCACCAACGGCGATGTGAGTACTGCAAAGGAAATTGCGGAGAGCTATCATATCCCGTACGAATTGCTTGCCAAGGTGCTCCAGAAGCTGACCAAAGCCGGGCTCATCGTTTCGCATCAGGGAGTGTACGGCGGGTATACACTTGCAAAACATCCGGATACGATTCCTGTTTCGAAAATCATTCTTGCAATTGAGGGCTCGAACCCGATGATTGCGCAGTGCATGTCCGATGGACCGGAAAGCTGCGGCGTGTTTGAAGTGTGTACCATCAAATCCCCGCTCTCAAAAGTCCAGGCAAATATCGACCGGGCATTCAGTGCGATGATGCTTTCAGAGATTGTGTGACAATTATGAAACTACCGATCTATTTGGATAATCATGCAACGACGAAGGTTGATCCCCGAGTCGTGCAGGCGATGCTTCCGTACTTCACGGAGAACTACGGTAACGCCGCAAGCAACCAGCATGAGTTTGGATGGAATGCGGAAGCTGCCGTTGAAAATGCCCGGACGCAGATTGCCCGACTTATCGGCGCAACATCAAACGAAATTATTTTTACAAGCGGTGCAACGGAGTCAGTGAATCTTGCATTGAAGGGAATCGCGGAAAGCTACAGCTCAAAAGGCAGACACATTATTACAGCACAAACGGAACACAAGTCCGTGCTTGATACATGTAAGCGACTTGAGAAATACGGATTTCAAATCACGTACCTTCCGGTTGATAAGCATGGATTGGTCTCGCCAACTGACGTTGAACGAGCGATCACGAAGGAAACCACCCTTGTTACAATCATGATGGCGAATAATGAGATTGGAACAATTGCTCCGATAGCTGAGATCGGTGCGTTGTGCAAAGAGCGAGGCGTGCTCTTTCATACAGATGCTGTGCAAGCAGTAGGGAAAATTCCAGTGGATGTGGCGAGCTTGAATGTGGATATGCTTTCGTTCACTGCGCATAAAATGTATGGTCCGAAGGGAATCGGTGCATTGTGCGTGCGTGGCACAAACCCTCGACCAAGACTCACAACTCAAATGGATGGTGGCGGGCACGAACGCGGGCTTCGTTCTGGAACTCTGAACGTTCCGGCAATCGTCGGCTTTGGATGTGCGGCCGAGATTGCGGCCAAAGAAATGGCAATCGGGCATGATCGTGTTTCTATGCTTCGAGATCATCTGGTTCAGGAAATAACAGGTCAGCTTGATGAAGTGTGGGCGAATGGTGATACTGAACATCATCTACCTCACAACGCAAGCATAACGTTCTCGCATCTCAAAGCGGATGATTTGATGATGGCTATGAAAGAGATTGCAGTCTCGTCGGGTTCGGCATGTACATCGGCGTCGCCTGAGCCATCGCATGTGTTGAGGGCGATCGGACTTTCGGACGAGGACGTTCTGGCAACACTACGATTTGGATTGGGAAGATTTACAACAACAGAAGAAATCGACTACACTATTACAAGAGTGGTGGAGACTGTGAAGAAGCTGAGGGAGAAGATCAATCAACCAGCAACCGTTCACTAAACTTCCGGAAAACAGTATGAAACAGCTTGACTACATCCTTAACAATGAAACCGAGGTACTGGCTTTTCTAAAATCAAAGTATCCTTTGTTCCATCTCTCGAATGTTTTCTTCCGTGACATTCAGTACGGCTTAATGATATTGCTTGAACGGAAAAACATGCCTGTTGGCTACTCTGCTGCAGAGAAGATTGCGAAGGCGTTTGTGGAACAGTTAGAGAAGAAGAAGATCCTTACACCGATTGATAAACAGAGCTGGGTGTTGCATTATCCGCAGTTCAAGGCAGTTGCCTCAGCAAAACCTGCTGCGCCAGCAAAGCCCGCGGCACCAGCCGCATCAGGTGCGCGTCCAAGTCTGCCACCATTGAATAGACCGGCAGTAGCAGCTAAACCCGTAGCTACGCCAGCAACGGTCGCTCCTGTCGTAGCGGCAGCACCAATTGCGGCCGAGACACAAGCGCCAGCACCGGTAGAGGCGAAGGCCGCGCCTGCGCCCAAGCCAGCAACATCAGCACCGACGGGAAAAATGCTTCCACCTCTCGGGAAGAAACC
>JBGPGQ010000379.1:0-3224 GCA_041483995.1 Bacteroidota bacterium | reverse complement strand
TCGACATAAAAATCATCCCCAAGAATGTCTTTGTATAGTTCAGCAGCTTCGTAAGCTTCGGCATCACGCCCGTTGATCAAATGCGCCGAGAGAACTCCGCCAGCACAGGCGGAGAGACCCAAAATGCCATCACGGTATTGCCGGAGCACTTCCGTGTCAATGCGAGGCTTGTAGTAGAAACCTTCAGTATGTCCAATCGTGCAAAGTTTTAGAAGATTTCGGTATCCCTGCTGGTTTTTTGCAAGCAGGATCATGTGGTGGTAAGAGGCCCGCTTTCCGCCCGTTGCTGTGGCCTGCATGGTTTTCTCTAAACGGCTTCCCTTTGTAACAATATACGCCTCCATGCCAACGATGGGCTTGACGCCAGCCTTTTTGGCCTTTTTGTAGAATTCAATCGCCCCGAACATAACGCCATGGTCGGTCAGTGCAACTGCAGGCATGCGATTCTCGACAGCGGCGTTCACCAAGTCATCGATGCGACAAGCGCCGTCAAGAAGACTGTAGTGGGAATGATTGTGGAGGTGGACGAATTGACGCATTGCTAATTTTTGATTTTCAAAATTGTATGCTTATGATGATTCAAATTTGAAGACACAAAGTCAAGGGACAGTGAGGACTACTTATCAACAATTTTTGCAACCTAGTGAGCACCCCGATCTTTGCGTTTCACATCTTACATGAATGGGGGTGTCGATCTCATTGATACTCGCGTGAAGGGATGATAGATCTAAGGGAAATTAAAAGCGAGAAGTTTCATTTCTGTCATTTCTTCGATTGCATATTGAACGCCCTCCCGTCCAAATCCTGAATCCTTTACTCCACCATAGGGCATATTGTCCATTCTATAAGTCGGGCAATCGTTCACAATAACGCCCCCAACTTCCAGTTCTTGGTAGGCATAGAATATGTTGTTAACATCATTGGTAAAGACTCCTGCCTGAAGACCGTATACTGAATCGTTGATCATAGCAACTGCCTCTTTGAAACTTCCAAAGGATTGCAGCGTAACAACGGGCGCGAAGACCTCCTTGCAGCTCACCTCCATTTCTGGTTGCACATTAACAAGGATGGTAGGTTCCAAGACGGCATCGGTTCTTTTCCCTCCCAAAAGGAGCCGTGCTCCCGCCGCCACGGCATCAGATATCCATGTTTCAACCTTCCTCGCCGCTCCCTCGGTGATCATCGGACCAACTACCGTCGTTTCATCGTATGGATCGCCACATCGAACTGACCTGCTTAGTTCAACAAATCGATTCTTGAATGTCTCGTAGATTCGTTCGTTCACAAGAATTCTTTGAACGGCTATGCATGATTGTCCAGCGTTGCCAAAAGAAGCCTGGACGATTTTCTTCAAGGCATAATCAAGATTTGCATCATGGTCGACTATTACTCCTGCATTGCCGCCGAGTTCCAGAACGACCTTTTTCTTCCCTGCTCTCTTCTTTATGTCCCATCCGACTTCCGGACTTCCCGTAAAGCTCACGAGCTTTATTTGTTGTGATACAATGAGTTGATCTGCTTCACTTGCTGAACAGCATACAATATTATAAACACCTTTAGGAAGGGGCGAACTATTGATAACCTCAGACAAAAGGAGAGCAGTGAGGGGTGCGCTTGACGATGGCTTTAGCACGATCGTGTTGCCGGCTGCTATAGTGGGAGCAACTTTGTGCGCTACAAGGTTAAGAGGGAAGTTGAATGGCGTTATTGCAGCAATGGGTCCTATTGGAAAACGCCGAACCAAAGCAAAGCGATCTCTTGAGTGCTCAGCCAAGTCAAGCGGGAGCACGCTACCCGTAATCCGTTTGGTCTCTTCGGACGCTATTGTAAAAGTGAGAATGCTTCTTTCTACTTCGGCACGGGAGAATGAGATCGGCTTACCTGTCTCGGCTGTTATCAGCCGGGCAAATTCCCCCTTCCTTTCTGAGATTCCATGTGCGATGTATGAAAGAACTTCCGAGCGTTCATATGCTGCAAGATGGCGGGCCACCTCAAAAGCACCAACTGCAGCTTTGATTGCACGGCTGATGTCTTCCGAAGACGCTTGAAAAACCTTTCCCGTCGTTTCCCTGGTAAAGGGGTTTACTACCGACTTGGTCTCTCCAGACGAAAGCCATTCACCATTGATCAAGAATTTTGAGGGCTCTGCCACACACGCCTCTTAAACAAGCAATTGCTGAACCTTCCCAAGCAAGTCTTTTGCATCCACCAGGATTCTATCGCCCGTCCTGCGGTCTTTGATCTCAATCTTACCGTTGGCGAGATTCTTTTCACCTACAATCACTTGATAAGGCATACCGAGCAAGTCCGCATCTTTGAATTTGAATCCAGGGCTTATGTCTTTTCTGTCATCAAAAAGGACTTCGATTTGATTTGTAGTAAGGTCCGAATATATTTTTTCAGCCATATCGGTTACTTCTTTGCTCTTTGCACTTACGGCAATAAGGTGTACCTGGTAGGGCGCTATGCTTTTGTCCCAAATAATTCCATTCGCATCATGATTTTGTTCAATGTGGCATGCGATGATACGTTCGATGCCTATTCCGTAGCTTCCCATGATTATCGGATGCTCTTTGCCATTCTCATCGAGAAACTTTGCACTCAATGCATCAGAATACTTTGTGCCAAGTTTGAAAATGTGCCCCAACTCGATGGCATGCACAAGCCTGAGTTTGCTTTTCCCATCGGGACTAAGTTCACCAGACTGAACAGTCCTCAAGTCATAATAGCCTTCGATAGTGCAATCTCGATGCAAATCTATGTTGACAAGATGAAAGTCGTTTTTGTTTGCGCCACTGACGAGATTATTGGCACCTTCTAACCTTTTGTCGGCAATGACTTTGAATTTCTTGAGACCGACAGGACCAATGGACCCACCATCAGCCCCGGTAAGTTGCTGAAGTTTGTCAGCTTCTATAGGTCGGACGTTCGTTCCGAGAACGGACATCAATTTCGATTCATTCAATTCGTCATTCCCCATCATAAGTACAAGCACGGGCGAATCGTCAGACCAATAGACAACGGATTTTGCCAGGATGTTATGACCAATCTTGAGAAAGTCAGCGAGCTGGTCAATAGTTTTGATATTAGGTGTGTGTACTTCGGCAATCGGTTTGTTTTCCGGATACCGGCGGGCTTTCTCCACAAACGATGTTGCAACTTCGATGTTTGCGGCATAGTTCCCATCTTCCGATAGCGCTACAAGATCCTCTCCGGATTCGGAT
>JBGPGQ010000378.1:0-3233 GCA_041483995.1 Bacteroidota bacterium | reverse complement strand
AGTTGTATTATTTGAGTGATGGTATTTGTCTGCAGTGGGGGAAGGTCTGCAAGCAAGCGACGGGCATGCGTTCGTACTAATTGGTCTTTGAAGATTCGGGCATACAGAAGAACAATAGGAATCACGACATTGACAAGCATGTCATGAATGCGAGTTGTTCCCAACGCGATTCCGGATTTTCCTCTCTTTCCCCCAAAATGAAAATGATGCATCCAGTATTCATCCGGACTGAACCGAAAGAGAGAATTGAGAGAGGAAATCCTCTCTTGCGAAGTCACGGATTCCTTTTTGAACAGAGCAACAAGAGATCTAAAGCTTTCTTCTCCAAACAATCGATCAAGAAGATAGCACATACTTGCCAGTCGCGCTGTTGGAAAGTTATTTGGCCTCAACCGAAAAAACAACCAATCTCCTTCGTGAAGTAACGTATTGCCGTAAGAAGGGCGTAACTCACGCCATTGTCTTCTCAATATCCGCACATACGCGCGACTCTCTTTTTCCGGAAGTTTCCTGCTCGAAGGCAAGAGTCCCGCACCACCGAATAACAATGCCATCATCGTGGTCGTCTCAGAGAGCGAGTATCTCCGGAGGAAGTCAAGTCTCATTGATTGAGCAAGTGTTCGAAACGGTTCGCGGTTCTTAGAGTAACCCATCGCTTCCATGAGCCCTTCATAGAGCAGTTGTTCCCAGGCTTCCTTTGAAGCATAGTCTCGCTGCGTGTATTCTTTGTGGGGCGTTGGGATGTCTGCAGGATTGCCATAATATCTCGGGTAGGGTTCTCGCACAACAAGTTTCCGTTCATCGATGAGCTGTTTCAACCGCTCTTCAAACCTGCGGATCTTGAATTCCATCCGCTCAAGTGCGAGTTTCTCAATCCAGTGAACGATGATATTTCCCGGCACATCATTGTTCACCGCGTGGCAGGGAATCGTTCGTAATCGCTCGTTTCTTTCGCCAAGGATCATATCCGTCCATGTGTGGCGGAGAGAGTTATCCAAAAAAGGATGTAAAACAAGAAGGGGAATTGGCCGGTGACTGGCAGTGTGTGCTAATGGCGTCACAGCGTCGGCAGTCAACACAACATGGAGGATCACTTTGTTGTAATGGGAGTCAACGGTGTGTGCGTGAGAATGCCACTCCGCCGCGTCCTGATGAAGCTCAACATCGCCACAGAACGTAACACGCCCGATTTGTATTTTGGCGTTGCGAAAGTCAGGTCCGGCGTCAGTGTTCAGCGCTCCCGGCGAAATGATTCTGACCGGTTTGCCATCCGAGGTGTGGAGATTGGAAGCGTTGAAAAGCTGCTGCTGCCAGACTTGGCGAAGGAATCGTTCCGGAATGTGTGGGATGTTCATAGAGTCATCTCACGGAATTGATGAATTCCTACAAACAGGGAATAATGAGAATCAACAGTTAGAAATATGTTGCGCGGTATTTATTGATTTTTTCACGCAGGTGTAACGCGGCCTTGCGTGCTGCTTGAGCAAAGTCCGCTCCATTGGAAGCGTAAATAATGCTGCGACTGACATTGATGATGGCCATCTCTCCATTCTTGTCACAGCCATAGCGCACGGCGGATTTCAGGTCACCGCCCTGCGCACCAATGCCGGGTATCAAGAGCGGCATGTCCGGTGCAAGCGTGCGCACACGTCGCAAATCCTTCGGATGTGTTGCCCCCACGACTAAGCCACAATTCTTCTTTCTATTCCATTTCTTTGTCTTTGCGACAACCTCTTCGTAGAGTGGTTTTCCCTTCACCTTCAGATACTGAAAGTCCTTTGAGCCCGGATTTGAAGTGACCGCAAGAATGAAAGCGCCCTGTCGTGCATTCTTGAGAAAGGGTTTTACCGAATCCCACCCCATGTAGGGATTCACTGTGCAAGCCGCAAATTCATAGTCATCGACAATCTCCTTTGCGTAAAGTTCCGCCGAATTGCCAATGTCTCCGCGCTTCGCGTCCCCAATAGCCACGATCTCTTCCTGGATCCTCGCAAGGGTCTGATGAACCGTGTACCACCCGTGTTCGCCGGTTGATTCGTAAAAGGCAAGATTCAATTTGTATGCGCACACGATATCCTTGGTTGCATCGATAATTCTCCGGTTGAATTCAAATATCGGGTCGCCATACTCAAACAGGAATTCCGGAATCTTGTTGATGTCGGTATCGAGCCCAATGCACAGCAGACTGTTGTTTTTTCTTTGTATTGAACGAAGTTTCTGATAGAATGTCATGGAGTGAGGCTATGTATTAAGACGACGTGAGTGAAAATGGTAACAGAAGAGAACTTGAAAAAGATACTGCAAATGAGACGGAGATGCAAGAAAGACGTGAAAGAGAACTAGATTCAGAACTGACTAATATCTCTCCCGAAGACTTTCGTCTTTACCCAATCAAACAAAACAAGGGTTTTGTTTTTAAGGCTGACAATTCTGGAGAGATATGCAGAACGCCAGAAGAGCCATGTTGCCCAACCGCGACCCTTGTATACTTCAAGGTCTGCAAGAGCCCTGTTGCCCCCGACATAGGCAAGCATGCCAAGGTGTTTGTATTGGAAGGGTCCAACGGATTGCTTATGTGCCAGTCGAGTGAGAGCCGTTGCGAGATATTTTCCTTGCTGCTGTGCAACCTGGGATGTTGCAGGAAGAGCTGCATCCTTGATGACGCTGCAATCGCCCATCGAGTAGATGTTTACGAAACCCTTCGCGCGAAAGAACCTGTCGATGATGATCCGCTGACGTTCATCCTTTGGGAGCACGATGGCCTTTACGAATTCCGTTGGTCCATTGCCCGTTGACCAGAGGAGCAATCCAAATGATAGCATCGATCCGTCTGCAAGATGAACGATGCCGTCCTCCACTTTGACGACAGGTTCCTGGGTCAACACAGTAATACGCTGACGTTGGAACAACTCGGCCGCATACGTGCGGAGCTTTTCATCAAACGTGTTGAGGATTTCCTTCCCGGCTTCGACAAGCGTAATTGTCGCTTCAGCAACGAGCGCAGGGTAGGACTTATGCAGATCTTCGAGCAGAAAGTCATTGAGCTCAGCGGCGAACTCGACGCCCGTTGGCCCGCCACCGCAAATGACGAAGTGCACCAGTCGCTGACGTTCTTCGATGCTAATGCCCGGTAGATTCGCGCGCTCAAAACATGCGATGATGCGTTGGCGGAGCTCACGTGCGTCATGCAGTTCCTTCAGAAACAGCGCGTGGTCTGCAACGCCGGGGACATT
>JBGPGQ010000377.1:0-3244 GCA_041483995.1 Bacteroidota bacterium | reverse complement strand
CAGAAGCTATTTCAATGGAATACAGAATGACACCACCTGCTGATCCAGCCCCACAATTGATTTCTGACGACGTTCTCGATGAGCTGTGCGATCAGTTTCCCGCGACAGACAGATTATTGAACAGGGAATTGAGCTGGTTGGATTTCAACGACCGCGTGCTTGAAGAAGCGCTTGACCCGACCGTACCTGTGCTGGAACGGCTCAAATTTCTTTCCATCTACGCCTCGAATCTTGACGAGTTCTTCATGGTGCGGGTCGCGTTCGTGCGACGTCAGATCGAGGCGGGCCTCACGCGACATGGGCATGATGGAATGCGACCTGTTGATGTGATGGAAAAGATCATTGCGCGCGTGCAGCAATCTCATGAACGCATCGGCGACTGTTTCAGGAATGCTATTCTCCCCGCGCTTGCTTCCGAAGGAGTTTTCCTGATCACTGACCTCGATGCGACTATGGAGCAACGGGCATTTGCCATCCGGTACTTCACCACAACATTGGAAAGTCTTGTCTCCCCGCTCGTTCTTGACTCGACGCACCCATTTCCACAACTTGAAAACGGTGCGCTCTATTTTTGCGTCGAACTCAGGACAAAAGATTTAGGAAAAGGAAAAACAAAGCTATTGCTACTGCAGATTCCCACCAATGCCGTTGGGCGCTATTTCAAACTTCCGTCGAGTGGTGGAACGATATGTGTGATGATGATCGACGACAGCATCCGCCTCTCGCTGGCAAAACTCTTCCCGGATGATAAGGTGTTGGGATGCTACCAGGTAAAGATCGTACGTGACAGCGAGCTGGAACTGGATGAGGTTGGGTCTGAAGATTTGATGAACAGCATTGTAAAGGGATTGCAGCAACGTAAGAAAGGAGCGACCACCCGTTTTCTGTATGACCCCGCCATGCCACTGCTCCTCGTCGAAAGTTTTGCAAAGTTTCTGAAGCTCTCGCGGAAGCAGATGTTCGAAGGTGCCCGGTATCATTCGTTTGCAGACATGATTCAACTTCCTGCACTCATAGATGTTCCGTCGCTGATGTATACTCCAATGCCACCACTGACGGTACAACGGCTTGAATCGGCAAAGACGCTCATGGATGTTATCCGACAGAAGGATGTACTGCTCCATCATCCATACCAGAGTTTTTCGTATGTTTCCCGGCTGGTCGAAGAAGCTGCAAATGATCCTTTCGTTGTCTCTGTGAAGGCGACGCTCTACCGTGTCTCCAGCGACTCACGGGTGGCAACCGCGCTTGCGCGTGCTGCTCACAATGGAAAACACGTTACTGTACTTATTGAGTTGCGTGCGCGGTTCGACGAAGAACGCAATATCGGCTGGGCGCGAACATTGAAAGAGGCCGGCGCGGAGGTAATATACGGCGTGAAAGGACTCAAGACCCATTGTAAAATGATTCTTGTCGTAAGGAAAGAAGCTGATTCCCTCCGCCGTTACTGCCATCTTAGCACGGGTAACTATAATGAAAGGACAGCGCGGTTATATTGTGACCTTGGCTTGTTCACATCTCATTCCGGAATCACCGATGACGTGGCGAAAGTATTCAACCGACTGACTGGGGACGCGCCCGCAAAGGAGCTCCATCATTTGCTGGTTGCACCGGAATCTCTTCGCGCAGAATTTGTAAAACGAATCCGCCGCGAAGCAGAGCACGCACGCTTCGGTAAACGGGCAGACATCATAGCAAAAATGAACTCGCTTGTTGATCCGGACATTATTGACGAATTATACGTTGCAGGCCGGGCAGGCGTTACGATCAAGCTCATTGTTCGTGGCATTTGTTGTCTGAGACCCGGAGTTCGGGGGTTGAGTGAAAACATTGAGGTAACAAGTATCGTGGACCGGTATCTCGAACATGCACGCATCTATCGTTTTGAAAATGGTGGCGCACCGGAACTATTTCTTTCCAGCGCGGACTGGATGCCGCGCAATCTCAATAACAGAGTGGAGGTGGCCTTTCCTATCCTCGATCTAGCAATTCAACAGGAACTGATGGAGATACTCAACTTGCAATTGTCCGATACGATCAAAGCGCGGTTGCTTCGACCGGATGGGACGAACATTCGACGAACCGGCGTTCAACCAATACGTTCTCAGTTTGTTCTCTATGAACGCGCCCAAAACCTTCAGGCATAGTCAAAAAAGAGAGACTTGTCAATGAGTTCCAATTGCGTTATGTTGGTTCACAGGATCTTTGACGAAAACAGGAGCACACATGCAAATCTATATTGGTAACCTGCCGCCGGAATTCACAGATGCCGAGTTGAAGTCAATGTTTGAACAGTTTGGCGCGGTGCGCGCAGCGAGCATCGGAGATGAAAAGGGTTACGGCTTCGTGGAAATGCCGGCAAAATCTGAAGCGCGTGCCGCAATCGAGGCACTGAGAGGAAAGGATATGCAGGGTAAGCCTCTTCGCGTAAAAGCGCTGAAACCCGGAGATGAATTCCATAAACAAGCACAGTCTCTGCATGGTGGGCCCGGCTCAAAAGGTACCCCACAGTTTCGTGGCGATCTTGGCCGTCGTGCAGGCGGAGCTATTCGAAGAGGTGGACAGCGAGGAAGTTGATTTGCAATTGTTTTCGCTCACCCTTTCCACGTGGTTCACATGTCACGAACGCACCACCACATCCCGTCTACTCATTCAGAAAATGCCAATCGGTTCACAATACCATTCTTGCTGACGTATGTCTAAACCCATAAGTCCTGTTCTCGTCACCGCATATGAAGTATCCATTCGTTTTGGAGAACAACTCGTTTTGAATAGAGCATCACTGACTATTCATTCGAGCGACAGAATCGGATTGATCGGAAACAATGGTTCGGGCAAATCGACCTTGTTAAAAATTATCGCCGGAGTAATGCAGGCCGATTCAGGAACCGTTTCGCGACGGAGGGACATCGTTACAGGATACCTCTCTCAGGATTTTCAACTTGATGAGACAAAATCCGTGTACGACAACATTATCGAGGGTGCGCATGACATCATCGATATCATCAGAGAATACGAATCTCTACCGTATACATCCGCCCGGCGTCATATCCTTGAAGAACAGATTCATCACCGGGACGGATGGAACCTCAACAATAGGATCGAAGCGGTTATGCATTCGCTGAACGTTCCCGCGAAGGATCGTGATGTTGCAACGCTTTCCGGAGGAGAAAAACGCCGTGTTGCCTTGAGCAAAGCGATCATCTCACGTCCCGACCTTCTTATGCTCGACGAACCGACCAAT
>JBGPGQ010000376.1:0-3267 GCA_041483995.1 Bacteroidota bacterium | reverse complement strand
TATTTCTTCAGAAAAGACACCAGTTAAAACTCAAAAAAGAACGGGAGAAAGCTCTTGATATCGGATTGAAGCTCGACTTTTCCGATGAAGCAACGACATTGAAAAGAGTGGAAGTAAAGGAGCCGAAAGCACGAATATTAGCCGTTGACGACGAAGCAATCATCCTCGACAGCTTCAGGAAAATTCTTGTTGTCGCGGGCTATAGCATCGACACCGTGGAAAAAGGACGGGAAGCTCTCGGATTGATTCGAAAACACGATTACGATTTTGTTTTCACTGACCTGAAGATGCCGGAAATGGATGGATTGGAAGTAACGAAGGCGGTAAAACATTTGCGCCCCGATATCGACGTCATAGTAATAACCGGCTACGCATCCATTGAAACTGCCGTCGAGACAATGAAGTACGGTGCAATGGATTACGTACAAAAACCATTTACAGAAGATGAATTGATTGATTTCTTCAACAAGTGCCTTATAAAGCGCAAGGACAGAATTGAACGGCAGATGAAGCCAAGCGTGCATCTGATTACTCCATCTACCAAGGAATCGGGTTCACAGAAAGAGTTTAATGTTCCCGCGGGCGTCTTTATCTCCCAAAACCATACGTGGGTCGACGTGGAAATGAATGGGACCGCCCGTGTTGGAATAGACGACTTTGTCCGGAAGATAATCAGAAACATCGATGGGGTCGACTTGCCCAAACTGAATAAGAAGGTCAAGAAGGGTGAATCGCTTTTTTCAATCCGGCACAACTCCCACACCATCGACATTTCCTCCCCGATAAGCGGAAAAGTCACTTTATTGAACACGGAACATGCCGAGCATCCGGAATGGATTGCATCGAAGCCCTTCGAGCTGAGCTGGATGTGCTGTATTGAACCGTCGAATCTCTCTGAAGAATTGCCTGACCTGAAAATCGGCGTCGATACCATCAACTGGTATAAAGCGGAAATAGAGAGGTACAGCGAGATCGTAAAGGGGGTTGAAAAGGAACGCCTGCAAATCGAGTCATCGAGCAAAGGCAGTGATAAGACCGCGAAACAAAACTCGGATGACAGGCTTTTGGAGCAGTTTGCCAAGACTTTTCTTCAGGCAGCCGCGCCTACTTCTTAATCCCGACATCCAACAAGAGGCAGTCATGATCAAATATCTTCTTGCGACGGGATCGGTCCTCTTTCTTGTTGCTGCGTGTTTACCCGCCAACGATGCCGTCAAGGCGACAAAAGTATCTGCTCCAGCCGAATCCGTATCACGCGCAATTGTCAAGGCGAATTTCACCGAATCAGAGGGAGTGAAGATACCATCGGAAATAAACATTCCTTCGTCCGTAGGTGAAGTCGTATTTCATCACCAGATGCATTTAAAAGACCTTGGGATCAAATGTGCCGAGTGCCACCATCAGATAGATGCGAAGAAATTGAATACGCCTCATCCGGATTATCTCCAGTCTTCCTGGATCAACTGCAAGATCTGTCATGATAAATCGGAAAAAATCAAACAGAACGCTTTTGCATGTTCGGAATGTCATCACACCAATCCTACAAACATTGCGGATGAAACACTCAGTGCAAAAGTAGTGATTCATAAACAGTGCTGGAAGTGCCACGAAGTGGGTACTGGCGTGAACGCGAGCACGGGTTGTGAAAAGTGCCATTCCGGGAAGAAAGCCTTGTGATCAATGATATTGGGTAATAGTCAATCCTTGCATAGGAGCAATAGTGCCCGGTCGAACCGGTGTTGATCGTTCTGAAACCAGACACGCTGCAGATACTTTCGGCTCCGGTTTCGACAAAACCGAACCTTCAGGCGTCTTGCAGCTCGATCCAGTGCTTCCGTGGGATGCCCCTCGGTGCCAACCAACTGAATTCGTTTAACCGGACGCTTCTGAAGTAGGAGACATGATGGATAGAAGAGACTTTCTGAGAACTTCAGCCACTCTGGGCGCAGCCGTCTTACCCACAAAGAATGTGAAAGCCGACGCGGCAAAAGAGAACACGGAATTCTTTGGCGTACTGTGCGATACCACGAGATGTATCGGGTGTAGATCCTGCGAGGTCGCGTGCTCGGTTGCGAACAAGAATTTCGTTCCGGATGTAAAAAATGACAAGGCGCTTGAAAAAGTCAGAGACACGACCGAAAAGCAGTTTACGGTTGTAAATCGTTACAAAACTGCAAAAGGCGACGTGTTCGTCAAGAGGCAATGCATGCATTGCTGGCAGCCGGCCTGTGCAGCGGCATGTCTTGTGAATGCAATGGCCAAGACCAAAGAGGGACCTGTCACCTGGGATGGAGACAAGTGTATGGGGTGCAGATTCTGCATGGTCTCCTGTCCCTTCGATATACCCAAAGCCGAATATCTCTCGTGGAATCCAAGAATCATGAAGTGCAACATGTGCTATGAGAGATTGCAGGAAGGAAAGAGGCCTGCATGCGTGGAGGCCTGCCCGACGGATACTTTGATGTTTGGCACGAAAAGGCAGCTTATGGAAATTGCGAGGCATCGTGTCTACAGCCATCCGGACAAGTATGTCCGTCAGATTTATGGAGAGCACGAAGCCGGAGGAACCGGTTGGCTGTACCTCTCCGCCGTTCCGTTCGAGCAGCTCGGATTCAGAACGGATCTTGGCACAACGCCTTATCCCGAATACACAAAGCAATTTCTGGTTTCTGTTCCACTCATTCTTTTCGGTGTCCCCGCGCTGCTGCTGGGATTGAGCGAGTTAACGGATAGAAAAAAAGAAGTCAGTGAGAACCACGGGTGGACAAGACCGGGGGTGGACAAATGAATAATACGGCAGTTGTCACAAGTGAGTTCAGCAGAGTCTTCCGGTTTTTCCTGCAGGAGTTAAAACCGAGAGGTCAATGGCTCACGCCGTTCAATGTTATCTCCATTCCGATCATTTTGATTGGCCTGGTCATTCTGTATTTTCGCTTTGTATACGGGATCGGATCAGTCACCAATCTCAATCAAAACTTCCCATGGGGACTGTGGATCGGGTTTGATGTAGTCACCGGTGTCGCCTTTGCCGGCGGTTCCTACGTCATCACGTTCGTTGTTTACGTGATGAGAATGGACAAGTATCACTCCATTGTCAGAGTCACGGTGTTGAATGGATTATTGGCATATATCTTCTACGCAGGAGCTTTGGTACTCGATTTGGGAAGACCCTGGCACATAATCAATCCAATCATCGGAAACTCATTCGGATACAACTCTGTCCTGTTTCTGGTTTCCTGGCACTTTCTCCTTTATATGATTACGATG
>JBGPGQ010000375.1:0-3296 GCA_041483995.1 Bacteroidota bacterium | reverse complement strand
GCATCTTTTATTGGCTTTGAAGCCATCTGCAGGTGATGGGTCCGCCCGTTTACTTCGCGGGTAATCAGTCCTGCATCTTCAAGTATCCGGAGATGTTTGGAAACTGCAGGCAGGGACATGTGAAACGGTTCGGCCAGTTCGGAAACAGACGATTCGCCGCGTGACAGTTCTTCAAGAATTGCCCGCCTCGTGGGATCGGCCAAGGCTGCAAAAACAGAATCGAGGGTTTCTGATTTATACTTAACCATACGGTTAAATATAATACACGGGAAACCGTTTGTCAAGAGAAAAATCGGCGTCCAGACCAACCTGTCTCTTAATAGGCACAGGACCGTTTACAGTATTCGTTTTCTCTCAAACCACTTATTCTTCTTTGTAAATAGTGATACCCCAATGAGTCCGGTCTTCCGGAGGGTCATCATTCCAGTCATTGAAAGAGTGAGAGTCGTCGGTTTCAAAATGTAACTCGTACTCCCCCTTGTCCAGCAGGATGGTCGAATTCACCATACGATTCTTCTTTGCACCGCCGGCATTTCTAGTCATATTATAGGTCATCTCCCACACTGTATTACCACGTGCGGCATCCTCAATCCAACCATAGTCGTACATTCGTCGATCAATTCCTTCACCCAGAGCATAAACCCGAACGCGTGTCTGTCGATCCAACGAGAATCGTTTACTAAGCCTCTTGTGATCCGATACCCGCGTAAGTTCTGCAAGTACATTTGCTTCCTTCCCTTCATCGAACGCGGACACGTCGCTTGGATTGAACCGTTCTCCAACACCTATAAGAGTGAGACCATAGTTTTCAGGATCGAAAGGTGGGTCTGCATTCCAATCGTTATATGAGTGGGAGCCATCGGTGACGTAGTATGCTATGTAGTTTCCCTTGGGAAGCGAGATGATTTGATCCACGTAACGGTTCTTCTGATCTCCGCCACCGTGCTCAGTGTTGCTTCTATTCATGTCCCAGACACGCTCGCGAGTCTTTGCATCCGCGATCCATCCGTAGTCTGCCGCATCCCCATTATGATCTGACTCGCCGAAGGCATACACTCGAACCTTCGAGTCGGTTTTGAGTGTGAATCCTGCACTCTTGTAGTCGTTATCAGACGGATGGGTAAGCGTGACAAACGCGTTCTTGCTTACGGGTGGAGCATCCTTCACCGAGACAGCGCCGCGGTCGGATTCATTGGAAGCCAATAAGGTAATGCCGTGATTGTACACATCAAATGGCGGTGCAGAATTCCAATCGTCGTTGGAGTGTGAACCATCGGTGATGAACACAAGCTCGTACACGCCGGGGGCAAGCCTGATTTCTCTATCGTACTTCAGGTTTTTGATCGATCCGCCTGCATAGTCTGTGTTCGACGTGCGCATTTCCCATACGCGCTCGCGAGAGTCGGATCGTACAATCCATCCATAATCATACATGCCATCACGTCGTCTACCTTCACCGACTGCATAGATCCGAATGGGAACATCGCGTGCAATTGTAATCGACTTCCTGATCCAGGCACCATCTCCAACGCGCTGTGCAGCAAAGATCTGGTTCGGGAATGCCATCGGCGCGTCAAATTTCTGTATTACTGATGCATCAGGGGATTCAACTGCAAGGGTGATGCCGTAGTCTTTCGCATTCTCCATGAACTCCTCGTACTCATCGCGATCGTTGTCGAAGAAGCTCACGTTGTAACCTCGTTGATTGCGACGACCCCGATCTTCTCTTCTATCAATATTGATTGAGAAGTGGGATCGCCCGCGACTCTTTGCAAATCCATGAGCAGAGAAGTATACTTCGTACGATCCACGCTTCAAAGTGATATGATCGTCGAAGGTTCTCCGGTAGTCGCGTCCGTGAGTATTTCGCATTGTCATCTCCCACACCGGCTCGCGCGTGGTTGCGTCAATGATCCAGCCGGTCGCAAACATCGTCTCGCGTTCGTCCTCATTGCCGAAGAAGTCTTGCCAGACAGAGCGATCCTCTCCACCACCAAGTGCCTTTATTTGTATGTTCACATCCTTGTTCAACGTGAGGCCGGCAGATTGAACCTCCTGTTTTCGGAAGTCCCGAAGGTCTGCGATGGTTTGTTGTGCGACTGCCTGTCCAAAAACCAGACATATTGCTACCAGAACAAATAGGAAGATTGGACGCATGATTTTGCCTCCTCGATTGGTGCGAGACGGTTTAGGGGGAAACTACTATTGAGAGATACGGAGGCGGTGGGACGAAGTTGCAGAAACGGTCATAATAAGAGGGGACAGCCCCGTTCGCTCCTAAGGGGGGAATTTGCACTGGCTACAAAAACGCGAACAACGTTGCGGTGTGATGTGAAAAGTGCCGAACCATTCCTTCATTCATTTCCATCTCGACAGGTCCCACTGCGATGGGTGCTTGTCTATCACGATCTTCGTGGGATAGGCATTTTTTTCCAACTCTTGCAAACACTTGATCGCAAGATCCCAATTCCATTTTGAGTCCGTACTAAGCGCTGAGAGTTGGGTCATCCGATCCCCAACTTTTGTGGCCTCGTCGTATTTCATCTGAGCCATAAGTTGCTGCATCTTTGTAGATAATTCCTGCTGCTCTTTTACAACCGCATTCTCCGGTGTTGTAATTTGTTTCTCATAAACTATCTCATCTATGTGTTTCCCGTTTGAGAGAGGAAAGTATTCCCACTTGACGTGCTCGTACCGGGCAATCGTTTGATTCAGCTCGGCGTCTTCCATATGTTTTGAAATAGCTGAGGGATCATCAACGTCAATGTTAAATCGCATCAAGTATGCACTTTTGAGTCTATCCATCACATTTACCACTGTGACATTGTAACTCGTTGGTTTGCCGAAGAGCGTTATACCCGCGGACACGCCCGTTTCACCCATGTTGATCCCATGTTTGGCTAGGTAATCCATAACCTCCTTAAACGGAATCACCTCTCGTGAGTACACATTATTTCCCTGTGGTGATATCTCGAATGCGCCGAGGGTTTTCGTGTAATGTGCCATAACCTTCTCGATGAGATCCTTTGTGTAAAATGTTCGCGAGTTTGGTTCAACCGGAGGTTCGGCCATTGAGCCGGGATACGGTACAGCAACCAAGCCATCTTTTCCCTGTGAGTAGGAGAATTGAAGATTGAGAAATAGAAGAAGAAATGCTTTTGTGTTTTTCATGATAACTTATCCTAGTTTCTTGATTGATGATTGAGTTAACAGGATTATCTGAGCAACAGGAGTTTCTTGGTTTGTACAAAACTCCCCGCGGTAAGTGTATAGAAGTACACACCACTTGCAAGGCT
>JBGPGQ010000374.1:0-3300 GCA_041483995.1 Bacteroidota bacterium | reverse complement strand
CGTTTGTCGATCTGAAAATATTTCCCGTGCTCGTTCCAAAGCAGAGTGTTCCGTGTTGAAGAGTAATGTGTGTTGCAATCGCTCCTGTCAGTGGAATGGCCTGACTAACTGTCCATGATTGCCCTGCGTCTGTAGACTTGACGATTCCAATATCCGTGACTGCTGCATAGAGCACATCGGGTGATGCATCATCGATTACAATAGTGTACACTTCCCCGGCGGCGACTTTCCCGGAGTCGAGTCCAGTGTTGATGGAACTCCAGTGTGTTCCTGAGTCGATGGATTTGGAGATGCCGCGGCCCTTCAGGCCTGTGTACATGACTTCCGGTTTGTACGGATCGAACGCGAGAGCCCGGCAGGATGAATGTGAAGCTGGGTCAACCGGCATCTCGCTCCACGACTCTCCACGGTTTGGCGAAACGAATAGGCCCGCTTCCGTTGCTGCATACAACTGATCTTTTTGGTTTGGGTGTGGAAAGAAAGCATACATGTTTGCCTGAACCGTCGAAACCTTCGCCCATGACTTTCCTTGATCAATTGATCTGAAAATATTTCCGTTGGAAAGTCCCGCATACATCTCGTCGGGATTTGATTTGTCGATGTGAAGGGTGGAGATGTTTTGCGCGTATGGGCCGCCCGTGTATTCCCACGTCACGAGTTCGGGTGAGGAAGAACAGCCAACTAATAGTGGAAGGAGGATGAATGCAAGAATTCTTAGAACACCCTTCGACTCCGCACAGAGAGATCGCAAAAATCGCTCAGGGTGACGATAATCTACCAACGTCATCTTGAGCGACCGACGACGTTGAATTGTCATTGCAGAAGAAGTCAAAAGATGTCCGGTGTTGGCCACGCTATTCCTTTTTGGCATCGTTCGCCATCATGGTTCTGATTCGTTTGTAGTCAATCTCCCGTTTTTCGTTGAACGCTTTGATGCCTTCCTGAATCTCCATCGCTGAAGTATGCACGGTCAGCCAATCCCGCAAATGGCCGATGGTCATCGACCAGGAAAAGTCGCGCCAGAAGTTCAATTGCTGTTTTGTGTAGCGAGTGCATTCCGGAAGTTTGTTCACAAGTTTTTCCGCCATTACATCGACTGCCTTGTCGAGTTTTCTTCTCGGCACCACCTGGTTGACCAATCCCCATTCCAGCGCCTTCTTTGCCGGGATTTTCTCGTTCAACAACAGGATCTCTCTCGCACGGCGCTCCCCGACAATGAGAGGGAGCCATTGTGTTGCGCCCGCTGCCGCCACGCTGCCGCGGGAAGTGCCTGCATGACTGAGGTAAATGTCGTCAGCAGCGATGGCCAGATCGCACGATATCTGCAACTCATTGCCGCCGCCGACAACCATTCCGTTCAGTCGGGCAATCGTCGGTTTGCCGATGTTGCGGAGGCGTTCAAACGTTTCGATGAACACGCCCATCCATTTGTAAAAATCATTGGGTGTGTCAAGGAAGCTTTCTTTCCATTCCTTCATGTCGGCGCCTGTGCAGAATGCCTTGTTGCCCGCGCCGGTAATGATGAGAACCGCAACATGATCATCCCATGCAGCATCCTCGAAGGCAGCGCTAAGCTCGCGCAAAGTCTCAAGGTTCAGACAATTGTACACTTCCGGGCGGTTCAGCGTGATCGTGGCGCGCCAGTTCTCTTTAGTATAGAGAAGGTTCTTGAATTTGAGTTCTTTTGGTTTCTTACCGATGTAGTTGTTCATTATTTCTCCATAACAAAATCCTGAGGTGTCCGTTTTTTGGAAACCGAAGGATCTGCCACCATTGCCAGAACGCCTGGGTTCTTTGAAAAAGTTTCGTCTGTCGCAAGGAACAGTTCGGCCTGAGAAGACAGGTCAGTCCATTTCAGATTCATCGATTCAATCAGAATAATTTTTTTCGCTCTAAGCCATCCCTTGATTTGCTTTTCCCGCTGTTTTGCTGAGTGCCGGTCGGGTTGTCTTTCGTAGTATACAAGCTTGTCGATATTGTACTTGCCTGTGAAAACACTTGCCCGTCGCTTCTTGTGCTCGCGTACGCGTCTAACAAGGTCGCCTGTATAGCCAGTGTACAGTGTCCTTGACTTGTTGCTCATGATGTAGACACAGTATTTGTTCATTTGTGGGCGGTCCTGAATCCTGACATTTTTTGTGAAGGTGAAGGATCTGAAAGCCGAGATTTTCAGATCCTTCGTCCCGACAATCAATGTCGGGACTCAGGACTTAACTTCCCCAAAAAATATCGTCACGATGTCTGCAGCAAAGCTCATCAAGTCCCTTGCCACGGCCTTACCTTCGGTTGAGCCGAGAGCGCTGTCCATTGCTGTCTTGGTATCCCAATACATTTCCGCCATGAGGTAGAACTTCGTATCGCCGATTGGCGCGCCGGTAATGCGGGTGAGTTCGAGCTTGCGCAGGCCAGGATATTTCTTCACGAGTGGCGTGTGGATACTGTCGTAGTGCTTGTCAAATTCCGCCGTATCGGACGGCTTTCTAAAAAGTGCAGTAAGTTTGATCATTGGTCTGATAAATTGAATGAGAGAAAGTTTTTTAGCCGGGCCTGATGCTGCTCCGGCGCAGAAAATATACCCACGGGAGAATGGAAAAGCAAGGTGAGGCATCAAGGGAAAGTTCAAAACCGTTTCTTTTGTTTTTGTCGCCTTTTCCGTACCATATTCCCAGCAGTCACAGACATCCTTTCAGTATCTGCCAGAGAAGTTTTTCACCTACACATGACAGACCGGGAATTTACAACCGAGCTCTTCGTTGACCCGGTCCGGGCTGCCAGGAACATCCAGAAACTCCACGAAATGTTCATCGTATCGGGCAGCCAATACCCGGTCGAGGAGTTTACCCGTACAATAGAGAAACACCTCCGGGCTTCACCTGATCCCGACATGGCGCTGAACAATCTTCTACGTTTCAGCGAAGCGTCGGTCAGCAGGGCATCACTCTTCAATGACCTGCTCCACTATCCGGTCCAGATGGATGTACTCCTGAAACTGTTTGGTCACTCCCAGTACTTTGCCGATATTCTTGTGCGCGACCCGGAGTTGTTCCGGTGGCTTACCACGTCCGACTCGCTTGTGAAGCCGAGGGCGAAGGAGTTTCTCGTTGCAGAAGTTACCCGCATAGAACAAATGTTCCAAAAACCGGAGCGGGTACTCGATGGACTGAAACGGTTATACCGTCGGGAAGTGTTGCGTGTTGGTGCGAGAGATATTCTTGGTGAAGCTGCCCTCGGTACGGTGACACAGGAACTCTCTCATCTTGCAGATGCGCTTGTTGATGCCTCATGCCGGATTGCAGAGCG
>JBGPGQ010000373.1:0-3310 GCA_041483995.1 Bacteroidota bacterium | reverse complement strand
ATCGGTAATGGTCGAGTCGTTGACCAGAAAAGGAGGTGTAAACGAACTGTTGGAAGAAACCTGCAAATGATACGCTGTCGCCCCCGAAGATCGACTCCAGGAAAACGTCGGGCTCTGGGGAACGATCGTCGCAGAATCAATCGGAAGAAGTAATGAAGGAATAGGCGGCGCAGCGGTGGTAGTAAACCTAAACCTCCCCGAATACAAACTGTTACCTCCTGCATTTCTCGCAAGAACATGCCAATAGTATAGTGTATTGGTGAGTAAAGGGTTCGCGATCAGTTTCGATGTCGTCGCAATCGTTGAGTCATCGAACGCAAGAAGCGTAAACAATGTATCACGCGCAACCTGCAGACGGTAGTTTGTTGCAGTCGCAGCAGCATTCCATGTCAACGTTGGCGTTAAAACGACATTCGTCGCTCCATCCGCGGGAGAAACGAGTGTTGGCGCCACGGGCGCAGCAATGGCAGTGGTGAAATTCCGTATCAATGAGTACGGCCCCGGCCCGCCAGGATTGATTCCCTGCACCTTCCAGTAGTACCGTGTACTATTTAAAAGAGGCCCTATGAGCCTCGAGGTTCCGGAGATCGTTGAGTCATAGTACACACCGACTGTAAAGGTTGAATCTGTACCAACCAACAGCCTGTATGTGCTTGACCCAATGGCAACATTCCAGGAAAGAGTTAGCGTTGTGGGTGTGTTGGTTTGTCCATTCGGCGGTGAAAGCAACGTGGGCTGCGCCGGAGGCTGGGACTGCGTTGTAAATCCGAACGGAGCGGAGAATGAACTGCTGCCAACTCCATTCGCCGCACTCACATGCCAGTAATATTGTGTCGTGAAGCCCAGCGTGCCGACTACACAAGCTGTACCGACTGTCGTAGAATCCACAGCAACACCCGACGCAAATGTTGAATCTGTTCCCACCTGCAGTCTGTACGTCGATGCGCCTGCCGAAGCACTCCAGTTGAACGTGACCGGTACTGCAAGCGCGGTTGCCCCATTCACCGGTGAAATAAGCGTAGGCGTGGATGGCACCGACCCTGTCGTAAAACTGCAACGAATCGAAAATGCTCCCCAACCGAGAACGTTCCCCGCTGAGACGCGCCAGTAGAACGTTGTTGGCGAGCTTAATCCGGACAAGGAACGAGATGGTATCGTCACAGTAGAGTCATGAAGGATGAAATTTGTAAAGGCGGTATCAGTCGCAACTTGCACACGATACTTTGTCGCTCCCGTCACTGCATTCCATGTCAATGTGGGACTCGGTGAAACAGTAGAACCACACCCGGGTGATAGTAAACCAACCCCCGGCGCGCCATACATATATATAACAGCGTTGGCGTGGGGGGGAGACGAAACCGCGAATGATTGTGTTGTCAACATGTTCTGATTGATGAACACACCGCCGAACGCATCCTTGAATCTCATGCTGTCACAAAACACATTCATGCCGGATGGCCAGAAAAATGTCAGGGGCGATCCACCGCTGGCGGGGTCAAATTTCAACAAAAATGTGTCAATCTGCGAAGAGCTAAACTGAGCGCGGATATCATACTTCAAACCCTGCCCCCTGTCGGACGCAGTCGTGCACCCGCCAAGACCATTTCTATTCTTATCGAAACGAACGTCGAATATTCCGGCAGGAGGAACAGGCGGTAACTCAAATTCTTGAAAAGGGATCCCTTGGTCGCTGAATACCGTCGGGTCAATGCAATACGTTGCGCGCGGATCTCTGCCAAATATCAGCGTATCAGCAATCGCTGGAACGCTGGAATTTGCCGCGCGCAGCCTGAACGTATAACTACCCTGACTTATTGCCTCGTTGGACATACTCACGATTAGCAGAACACTGAGCGCCCACCCACGCATGGTAATAACCCTTCTTATTGAAACGACCAAGAGTCCTGGTTCGAATTATTTCAGCAGCATGATTTTCTGCATCGCCGTAAATGTCTTTGCATTTCCGGCATCGGCTGTCATGCGAACGAAGTATATCCCGCTTGCCGCTATGCGACCCGATTGATCGGTCCCATTCCACGTGGCATTATAGAAGCCGGGTGTCAGTTCCTGGGAAACAAGTGTAGCCACTTTTCTTCCAAGGACATCATAGACAGAAATATCTGTATGCGACGCCTGTTGTACAGCGAAACGCATAGTTGTTGAGGGATTGAACGGATTGGGGTAATTTTGTTCGAGAGCAAACCTGGTCGGTAATTGATTCGATACCGGAGCAACGCCAGTGAGTCTCGCGCCATATTTGGTGATCAAGAGTGTTGTAATCGGGGGCGCGGCCGCGACTTGAACCGACGATGACGTACCCATATTCACGTTGACGAAGAAACCGCCGAACTCATCACGAAGACGGGCGCTGTCGCATACGAGAAGGACCTGGGCTGAGGACCAGCTAATGGTCATCGGGAATCCACCATCGCCCGGCTGAAACTTGATCTTGAATGTATCAATCTGGGTATTGCTGAAATAATGTCGGTAGTCCTGATCGACGCCCTGACCAAGGCCTGCGGGTGGCTCTATGCCATCACGTCCAGGAGGATTCACAAGTCGAAAGTCAAATACGCCTGCCGGGGGAACCGGTGGAAGCTCAAATTCGCACAAGGGGGCATCAATACCGGGGTTCCCTGTGGGATGGTTTCCAAACCACACCGTGTCCCGTCCCGTTCCAGCGTCGGCTGCGATAACACGAGCCCGCTCTACGGGGACTGTACATTGAGCGGATAGGTCGTTCCACATAAACAAAACGGCAAAAATCAAGCCCGCGATTTTTACCGTACGAGATGTCCTGCTGTTCATTTCGATCCTCTTTAAAAAGTTATGCAATAATGATTGTTTAAATCCCCCCTCCCCCCACGCGCCCCTCTCTCCTTGGTACGGAGAGAGGGGGTATGGAGAGTGATATAATATTACTCTGTTCTTACTTAATAAGCAACATCTTCTTTGTTGCAAGCGTTCTGGCAAACTGGCCATCCTGATCCTGTACATCGATCCGGTAGAAGTAGACCCCTGATGACATGCCAGCCGGATTGAATTGTACCGTCTGGTACCCTTCATCCATCTGCTCACCGTTCAGCAGTGTTGCCACTTCCTGACCAAGAACATTGTACACTTTCAGTGTCACCAACGATGACGTCTCCAGGCGGAAGCTTACCGTCGTTGTCGGATTGAATGGGTTCGGATAGTTCTGGTACAGCTTTGCCGCTATTGGTGTACCATCTTCACTACCGTACTCATCATCGAAGTAGTCGCCTTCCTCGAAGTCTTCCTCTGTCTCCGTATCGTGGCTCGTCGGACGGAT
>JBGPGQ010000372.1:0-3319 GCA_041483995.1 Bacteroidota bacterium | reverse complement strand
GTTGGCGCGTATGAGACTGACATAACACTAATGAAAGAAGCATGCAAACCCGATGTGCCTCCGAACATAACCTTCATCCCTTACTCGAAGAATGGGGACGATGTTATTCCCTACCAACTCGCTGCAGATATGTTACTTTCGTATTACTCGAGACACGATCATATCAACGTCGAGTACAATCTTCCAGCAAAGCTTAGTGAATACATGGTCACCGGCAACTTGATTATTACTGCCGATTGGCCTGCTGTGTGGACTCTTCTCGATGAAACAACAGCGCGTTTTGTTCAACCGGAGAACATAGACAGGCTGGAGCAAGTGGTCCGCGATGTGATCGGGAGAGCTAACTCCGAGAGAAAAGAAAAAGGGGAAAAAGCGAAGGGTCTGGCTTTGAGTCTGACGTTCGAATCAAATGCGCAGCATGTCGTAAGCAGGGTTAGAACCTTTGTTGATAGTGGATTAGGCGGATAAGTATGAAGCTGTTGCACGTTGCTTGGGATCTCTCTATCGGTGGAGCGCAAAGGGCACTTTTTCAACTCATTAAGGAGCAAAGACGTATTGGCCTTGAGGTCGATGTTCTGGTAGGCAGCCGTGGGGGATATTATGGCATTCAGATTAGCAAATTAGGTTGTCAGGTATATGAGATGATGCAGGGACATAATTTTGATTTTTCGGTCACCCAACGTCTACGGGAAATCTTGGAAGGATACGACATCGTTCACTTCCATTCTCCGCAACTTGGTCTGATGGTCATGGCGTCTGCAACAAAAAGACCGCGACTTTGTTACACTCATCGGCACGGTGTTCACGGGTTCAATTTGAGGCATTGGCTCTTGTCGCAGGGATCAGGCTATTTTCTTCGCAAGTCATTTGCAGGCATTTCTGCAAACACAAAACATGCTGCATCTGCAGCTGCTCACCTATACCATATCCCACTTGAGAAAATCAGTGTGATTTACAATGGATTGGACTTTTCTCTGCTCATTCCAAATAAAGCCAAAGAGGATGTTGCTGCAGAATTTCCTTTACCGTCTGCGAGTTCCAGAATGATAGTTGCTACAAGTTCGAATTTGTCTCACATTAAACGGGTTGACCATCTGTTGAAAGCTCTAAGCAAAGTAGTTGACCTTCCAGTTTACTGTCTTATTTTTGGAGATGGACCGAATAGGATTGATCATCATAATCTGGCAAGTCAGTTAGGTATCGATGGCCTGGTGACGTTTGCGGGAGTCAAAGAAAATATCGAAGACTACCTCCAGCTCATTGATGTGTTTATTCTCCCATCAAATCAGGAAGAATCCTTCGGCAACGCAGCAGTTGAAGCGATGGCGGTTGGCATCCCAACAATTGTCATGAAAGATGGGGGAGGGCTTGTTGAACACATGAGGTGGGGCGGGCTCGTAGCTGATGATGAAAGTGACCTTACCGTAATTATTAGGAAGCTTTGGACATCTCCTGAAATCAGGAAGGAAATGGGTGAACGAGGGAAGGTTTTCGTCCGAGAAAAATACACACTCAAGAACATGATCAGCTCCTATCAGGAGTTTTACGAGATGGTTCTCAATACAAAATGAGCATTTGATAATGATATGTGTGGAATTGCCGGCATCATAGCAACACGACATGAAGTAAAGATGGAAATGCTCACCTGCATGGGTGTCACTATGCAGCAAAGAGGTCCTGACGATCAGGGTGTGTATTTGAGCGAGGACAGGACGACGGGGTTTGTCCACCGGCGGCTTTCGATAATTGACCTTGATCCACGATCAAATCAACCGATGTGGTCGGAGGATGGACGCTTTCTTATTATCCTGAATGGAGAGATCTATAATTACAGAACTCTTCGGGGTGACTTGGAAAAGGAAGGGCTAAGATTTAGAACAACAAGTGACACCGAAGTGGTTTTAAATCTTTTCATTCAAACTGGGCCGGATTGCCTCAAGAAACTCAACGGGATGTTTGCGCTTGCCATATGGGACACAGTAGCAAGAACGCTTTTTGTAGCGCGAGACCACTTGGGGATCAAACCGCTTTTCTACACTGAGTGTGGCGGCGAGTTTGCCTTTGCTTCCGACCTGAAAGCCTTTGAGCATGTTCCTTGGATTTCAAGGGTCATCAGCAGCAGAGCTGTATCGCAATTCCTGTATTTCAACTACGTACCTCAACCGAGCTCTATTTTCGAGGGGATTTTCAAGTTGCTACCAGGCCATTACCTTTCCTTGGAATTTGGCAAGAAACCAGTGGTAACACAATACTGGAAAATTATGTCCGGGCGGAATGACCTAGCGGGAGCAAGTGAAGTTGAGCTTGTCGCGTTGTTTCGCCAGCACCTTGAAAATGCTGTGCAAAGCCACTTAGTGAGTGACGTAGAGGTAGGAGCATTCTTGAGTGGGGGACTTGACTCTTCTTCCATTGTAAGCTTCGTCCGGACCCCCCGGTTGAAAACATTTACCATTGGATTTGAAGGGCAACATAACACACTTGATCTCACAAGGGCCCGGCAACTTGCGGCACACTTCAACCTTGTCAATATACAAACCACGATTGGAGAAGAGGCTCTAGATTTATTCCAATCCTATCTTTGTCGTATGGATGAACCTCTATCGGAAGCCTCACTCGTTCCGTTGCTTGTGAACTTTAAGCTAGCTAAGGAGAATGGTATCAAGGTAGTCCTCACTGGAGATGGCGCTGACGAACTCTTAGGAGGATATGACTACTTCTTTATACTTCGACTTATGCGGAGGTTTGCGTTTGTCCCCCGTCCATTTTGGAAAGCGACCCTTGCTTCAACCAAGCCTCTGTTGAGCTTGATTCCATTCCACACAAAGCTTGGAAAAGCAAGAGACTTGTACTTTGAACGTACATTGAGATGTCTAAATCTTGACACTTTCTCAAAGCAGCACCAGCTTTTTGTTTCGGCTGACAACGATGATGCTGTTCAGCATCTCTCGGTGGGTGCAGAGGCAATTATCGGTGATTCCCGAATGGATGAACTGTATGGCGATTCGTTGGCCCCAGACGATAGGACCTCTCTGGCGGTGGAGATGCAAACAGCTTTGGCAAACAAACACTTAGCGAAGGTGGACAAGGCATCGATGGCCAACAGTGTTGAAGCAAGAGTGCCGTTCCTTGATCGCAGCCTCGTAGAATTCACACTGTCGCTTCCGGATCAGATGCGGCAAAAAAAGTCAATCTTGCGAAAGGCCATGACGGGCATACTTCCACAGATAATAACTCAAGATAGGAAACGGGGGTTCAACATGCCCATGCAGTCATGGGTATCACGTTTCATCGTTGGCTCAGAAAGAGGAACCGCTATGCT
>JBGPGQ010000371.1:0-3335 GCA_041483995.1 Bacteroidota bacterium | reverse complement strand
GTGCATCAGGGAAGACCACGTCACTCCGTTCAACACCAGACAGAACTTCCTGTTTTGCAGTTACCAAAGCACCAAGACATATTCCCAAGGCGGCACATGATCGCAACCAGTAATAATCACCAGAAATAAGGGGATTCCATGAGACCTCCTTACAATCATCTCGTTCTGTGTCTGTTCACGCTCTGTCTCGGATTCATTCCATCATGCGATCTGACCGAGCCCAAAGAGACGTTCTACAATCACAACGCAAAACCCCCCGATCTCTTGGCTCTCGATATACAGCAGATTCGGCCAGGACAGCACCTTGCGGGAAACGTATCGTTCACATTTGATCCAACCACGCACCCGCAGTCAATCAGATCTGTTGTTCTTGTCGTGGATACGACTGTTGCACGCATTGTGTATGGTCCGCCGTACGAGTTTGAATTCGACACACGACTCTGGTCCGACGGAGAACACCAGGTGAGCATCGCTGTTGTTACAAATGATTCCCAAATTGGTTTGCTCAACCTGCTTGGCGCTCCTTCGACAATCTACTCGGCCTCGGTGGTTTTTGACCAACGACCTCCAACAGCTGTCATTCTTGACTCGGTGGTATGGGATAGCCCTTCGCTCTCGCCCCGACTGTTTTGGAGACAGAACAATGATTCAAATTTCTACGCCTACTCTCTTACTCGCGAGAGCAATGCCAGTTCGGGTGGCTATCCCGTCGAAATCGCGTTTGACCGTACGACAACATCGTACCTCGACACAAGCGTTCACCCGATTACTGGCATCAAGGTCATATACAGAATCGAGGTCTCCAACCGTGCGGCATCGATCGCCAGTAACCCGGACACCATCCATTTCGGAACGACCATTCCGGCTTCTCCCGGTTCAAATGTCGGCTACATAGTTCAGCCGATTCGCTCACCTGTAAATGATGAACTCTATGTGCTGGAAGCCGGGGCGATCAAGGCGGTTTCAACGCTCAACAATACGGTGATAAGGAGTCGAACCTTCGGAACCTATCCGCTCAATTTCGCTTTAAGCAAGGATGGTTCGAAGCTCTATGTTGTGTCCACCTATTCTCCCCAATTCACGATTCTCAATGCAGCCGACTTTAGCGTCGCGATGGCGAGGGATTGGTCCTTTAAAGCGAGTTCTATTGTGTGCGGAAGAGCCGATCGCTTGTATATTACTACTTCCTTTCCGTTCAGCGGACCGGTGAAGATTGTTAACGCGAATACTGGTATTGAAATCGGGGAGCTCGGCATTAACGCACCCAATGGACTGCTCGCAGTGTCCTCTGACAATAACTCCATATACCTTGCCGATACAAGACCTGAACTGTTTGCCTCTGCCACCATCTATAAGATTGACATCACGACCGATTCGGCACACGTGTTACATCAACGCGCGGCGTCGGATGTGGTACGAGTACTCCAATTGAGTTCGGACGATCAACGTCTGTATGTCGTACACGATAACGACTATCCGACTCCACCGAACTACTTTGTCGATATCTGGGATCCGGGGAGTTTGACAAACCTCAGCCGGATTAATACTGCCAATTGGGTATATGATGTCGTTGCGACCCCGTCTTCGATCTATGTCTCGATCGCGAAGGATGGGGGAATATACTATCGTCCGGGGAGAGTCGCTAAATACGACCAGTCAAGTCTGACTGAGCTTGCGTCGTGGGATTTTCTTCAGGTCCCACAAGTAATCCAGGTTTCTCGAGACAACCATTATCTGTATGCATTTGGGTTTGAATCATGGGTCATCACGTTACAACCATAGAAACACGCAGCATCCATCGTCGAAAGACGATTGACCGTCACGGATTGTCACTAACCTTCTTTCTGCTCTTGCTCTACTGTACTTCGGCACGGGCGCAAGTCGAAGAGCAGACAGTCGGTACGACAACTTTCACTGTGAGTACATCGTTGGGATTCAATACGTTTGCGCTCGGGGATGTTCGGGATTTCTACAGCGGTCTCCTTGAAGAGTTTCGGGCAAATAATATCCCAATCCCAACACAGCGCGAGTTTCCAGGCAATCTCATTATCGGTGTGGATATTCTTTATTCGATACCATCCATTGCCGATGTTGGACTGGGAAGCCGGTATACATGGACCCGTGCGTTTTCTTTGTACAAGGACTACTCCGGCACATTGGACGTGAATGGCAAAGTCGCAATGCTCTCGCTTGAAGGAATCATCCAGCGGGATATTACCACTGAAGGCATTGTTGATGTGTACGCTGGCTTGCGTGGCGGGCTTGTGCTTGGATGGTCAAAGTTCTCGCAAAAGAGTGTTTTCTACGATTTCCCTGATCAGAATTCCGAAATCCTGCTCTCCGGAAATGGCAAAGGCTATTCTGTAGAAGGTTTCATGGGAATAAAGAGACGTGTAGGCAATATTGCCTTTGGTGTGTCGGCCGGATATCGCTATGCACGCGTATCCGAAATGGATGCCGATTTCTCACTCAACGGTCAAACTCAGGATTCAGGCACGCTGTTACTCAGGCACGATCTCTCCGGATTTACGATGTGCGTACATGTTGACATCGTTCTTGAGTAGCTGTTGTGTAGTTACCAGAGCAATCATTGCCCTCCATCTCTACGGAAAATTGTAAATATGAGATTTACCTGCACAACAGAAATCAATGTACCGATTGACAAAGTTATCACATTGTTTGACAACACTGCCAATCTGAAGAAATGGCAGAATGGATTGGTCAGTCATGAACATATCAGCGGAAGCCCGGGGCAGCCTGGCGCAAAATCCAAAATCGTGTTCAATACGGGAAAACATGTCATTGAATTGATTGAAACGATCACAGTGAAGAATCTGCCGCATGAAATGACCGGCTTGTATGAACACAAGCACATGGTCAATACAATGACCAACCGGTTCTCTTCCATCGGAGAAAACAAAACACGATATGACGCCGAGATTCATTACACGAAGTTCGTCGGGTTCGTTCCCAAAATGATGGCTCTGCTCATGCCGGGCATTTTCAAGAAACAGGTTCAAAAAACGATTGACAACTTCAAACTGTTTGCAGAGAAAGAAATGAGCAATCGTTGACCTCCGGTGCGTGGGAACAGACATCGTTCGCGGCTAGGATTGGAATAAACCCAACAGGATTGCGGATAGCTGGTAGTTATCTCTAATCACTAACAAATAAATCAATCAATCACCAAGGAGGTCATCATGCATCCACCAACAAAGCTGTTAACTTGCTTCATGGTGCTAATGGCGCTAATCTTGATAAGCCCTTTATCTTTGAACGCCCAAGATACTCACATGCCAACTTTTTTTGGTATGTTCTTCGACGCGAAGGATGGT
>JBGPGQ010000370.1:0-3344 GCA_041483995.1 Bacteroidota bacterium | reverse complement strand
TGAAGTATCGCTATCTCGATTTGCGTCGCCCAAGCCTTCAACAGAACCTGATTTTCCGTCACAAGATGTACCAGTTAGTTCATCGCTATTTTGACGAATTGAACTTCATCGAAATCGAGACGCCGGTACTTATGAAGAGCACGCCTGAAGGCGCGCGTGACTATCTCGTACCAAGCCGGGTACAGCGGGGAAAGTTCTATGCGCTCCCGCAATCACCGCAAACATACAAGCAGATTCTCATGGTGTCGGGATTCGACAAGTATGTCCAGATTGTAAAGTGCTTCCGCGATGAAGACCTTCGAGCTGATCGTCAGCCTGAGTTTACCCAGATTGACGTGGAAATGTCCTTCGTTGACGAGTCTGATGTGCAGGCTGTAACGGAAGGATTGATGAAGAGAATGTTCAAGCAGTTGAAGAGCATCGAGATTTCAATTCCGTTGCCAAAACTTACATACAAACAGGCGATGGAATGGTACGGCAGCGACAAGCCTGATACCCGGTTCGACCTGAAACTCACGACCTTTAGCGACCTGGTGAAGGATTCAGGCTTCAAAGTATTCTCAGAAGTAGTGAAGAAGGGTGGAGTTGTTGCCGGCCTGGTTGTTCCCGGTGGTGCGTCGTTTACGCGCAACCAGATGGACAATCTCGTTGACTTCACGAAGAGTCTCGGCGCCGGAGGACTTGCATACTTCAAATGGACTGAGAACGGCCTTGAATCGGCGATTGAAAAATTTCTCGGGAAGGATCTCATGCAGAAGATTGCGACTGCAATGGGCGCGAAGCAGGGCGACCTAATGTTATTCGCCTCAGATAACTGGACAAAAGCATACACCATCCTTGGAACTTTACGTCTCGAAATGGCCAAACGACTCAACCTTGTCGATGAAAGCAAATACAACCTGCTCTGGGTGACGGAGTTTCCGCTTTTCGATTGGAGTGAAGAGGAGAAACGCTATGTTTCCGTCCATCATCCGTTCACGTCTCCTCATGCTGATGATGTGGCCATGCTGGATACGGATTTGGGAAAGGTTCGCGCTCGCGCGTATGACCTCGTGCTTAATGGGACCGAAATTGCAGGCGGCAGCATTCGTATCCACGACTCAGCCCTGCAGCAAAAGGCATTTAAGCTGATGGGGATCGAAGCCGAGGAAGCAAACAAGAAGTTTGGATTCTTGTTGAATGCGTTCAAGTATGGAGCGCCGCCGCATGGAGGCATTGCGTTCGGGTTCGACCGCATTGCAATGTTGCTGACAGGGATGAAATCCATACGAGACGTGATTGCGTTTCCGAAAACTGCAAGCGCTGTGTCTCTCATGGATGAAGCGCCAAGTGAAGTAGACGAAAAACAATTGAAGGAACTTCACATTAGGATAGTGTAGTGAAAGACAAAATCCGCATAGCAAGTGGACAGGGTTTCTGGGGCGATTTGTTGACAGCGCCGTATGACCAGGTAACGAAGGGTCCCATCGATTATATGATGATGGATTACCTCGCCGAGGTTACAATGTCCATTATGCAAAGACAAAAACTAAAGGATCCATCGCTTGGCTATGCAAAGGATTTGATTCCTCTCATGGAGCAGATTCTTCCGATCATCGTTGAGAAGAATATCAAGGTGATTACAAATGGTGGCGGAGTAAACCCCACTGCATGCAGAGAGGCCATCTTCAAGGTGGCAAAGAAACTTGGCATAAAGGGATTGAAAATAGGAATCGTGTTGAGTGACGATATTCTTGATCAACTTGATGAGTTGAAGCTCAAGGGGGTTTTTCTCAGCAACATGGAAACAGGAGACAAGCTCTCCACCGTGATCGACAAAGTGATGAGCGCGAATGTTTACTTCGGAGCGTGGCCGGTTGTCGAAGCGTTGCAAAAAGGCGCGCAGGTCGTCATCACCGGACGAACAACGGATACCGGCCTGACACTTGCGCCAATGATCCACGAATTTGGTTGGAAGCAGGATGACTGGGATAAGATTGCTGCCGGTACGGTTGCGGGCCACATCCTTGAATGCGGAGGACAGGCTAGCGGCGGAAATTTTTCAGCAGATTGGCGTTCGGTTCCAGATCTTGCCCACATTGGTTTCCCGATAGCGGAAGCATATCCGAACGCAGAGATAGTCATCACGAAGCATGAAAAGACTGGCGGGCTCGTGTCTCTACAGACGGTTAAGGAACAATTGATGTATGAGATTGGGAACCCCTCGCAATATATCACACCCGATTGCGTTGCTGATTTTACAACAATTCAATTGCACGACGATGGCAGGAACAGAGTTCGCATGTCAGGAGTGAAAGGGAAGCCGGCAACTGATTCATACAAAGTGTCAATGTCATATCTTGATGGGTTTACGGCCGTTGGAACATTGACGTACGCGTGGCCGGATGCGTTGGACAAGGCGAAAGCCGCAGATCAGATATTGCGTACACGGCTTGCTGATCTCGGACTGCAGTTTGATGAGATACGATCTGAGTTTATGGGATACAACTCCTGTCACGGTCCGCTTTCAGTAATGCCTAATGAAATCAATGAGGTCGTCCTGCGTTTTGGTGTTCGAGGTCCGGACTACAAAGCTGTTGAACGATTCGGAAAAGAGTTGGCTCCTCTCATCTTGACCGGTCCGCCGGCTGTTACGGGATTTGCCGGGGGCAGACCCAAACCGAGCGAAGTGGTTGCATATTGGCCGGCGTTAATGCCGAAGAGTGCCGTGACACCAAGAGTTGAAGTTGATGACAATGACTGAGTCCATCACATGAGAATTCGGCTAATACAACTTGCCCACGCTCGCTCTGGCGATAAAGGCGATACCGGAAATGTTGGAGTCATCGCGCGGAAGCAGGAGTACTATCCCATCCTGATGAAATACCTGACGGTGGAACGCGTGAAGAAGCATTTCGAGGGCATCACGCTTGGCCGGGTCGAGCGATTTGAAATGCCGAATCTTTGGGCGATCAACTTCCTGCTTCACCAGTCACTTGGCGGTGGTGGCACGAAATCACTCAAGAACGATGCACAGGGCAAAACTCTCAGCAGCGCCATGCTGCGAATGGAATTAGACATCGAAGAAAAGCTCACTCTCTAAAGGTTCACAAATGTTTGAAGATAAAAAATCGCACGTGAAGGAATTGAAGCAACGTCTGACCACACTCAGAGGCTATCTTTGACGTAGATGGAAAAGAAAGGGAGGTTGCTGATCTCGAAAACAGGACGCAGGCCCCCCACTTCTGGGATGACAACGTTGCTGCGCAGAAAGTAATGCAACAGATCAGCAGTCGGAAAGCCTGGATCGATGGGTGGAACTCTTTGCGTCGAACGCTTGATGACGCTGGTTCGCTCATTGAAAT
>JBGPGQ010000369.1:0-3348 GCA_041483995.1 Bacteroidota bacterium | reverse complement strand
TTCGCACAGGACAAGCAGGTTGCCCAGCCTAAGAAGGAAATGAAAGAGGAAATGAAGAAGGAGGTGTCTGTTGAGCAGGCTCAAGCTACCGCCGAAGCCCAGGTTGATGTTATGAAGATTCGGGGCTATGTAGTAGATGCAATGTGTGCCAAGGGGATGATGAAGAACTCGGAAACATCAATGAAGAAAGCCATGGCGCATAGCAAGGAATGTGCACTTGACGAGCAATGTACTGCAAGCGGCTATGGATTAATGTCCGATGGGAAATGGTACAAGTTTGATGAGAAGGGCGATGCTCTGGCGAAGGAATCGATTTCGAGCAGTAAGACAGAGAAGGGACTTATGTATGAAGTCACCGGGAAGATGGAGGGGGATAAATTTGTGGTGGCGTCTCTCAACGAAAAGATGTCGGAAAAGGCTGACAAGAAGATGGACAAAAAGAGTGAAATGAAAGAAGAGAAGAGCAAGCACAAACACTAAGATTACTTCTGGTGTGTACGAAAAAGAAGTCCCGTCAACACTGTTGGCGGGACTTCTTCTTTGAAAAAACTCTCCTCAGCTCCCCTCATCTTTTTTGGGCGTTGGTTTGTTCTCGGTGGACGGCTTTGTTTCCGAACTCTTTGCTTCTGATCCGGAAGAAGGGGTCTTGTCGTCCTTTTTCTCGGTTGATGTACCCTCTTTCTTTTTGTTCCCAGTCGGTGGTTTTGGTGTTTCTTTCTTGTAATCGGTGAGATAGAAGCCGGTACCCTTGAATATTAATCCACCGCCTGTGCCCAGGATTCGAGCGAGGTTGTCTGTGTGGCAGCTCGGGCAACGTACCAATGGTGCTTCGTTCATTGATTGCAGTTCTTCCAATTCGTACCCGCATTGCTTGCATTGATATTGATATGTCGGCACTTCAACTCCTCATTGAACAATGGCAAGAAAAAATCAGCTACAATTCTCCAAGTCCCTGTCTGATTCTCTTCATCCCTTTTTCAAGATCAGACATCGAGCATGCGTATGACATACGCAGACAGTTGTCAGCGCCAAACGCAGCGCCTGGAATCAGCGCAACATGATGATGCTCCAGGAGATATTTCGCAATGGCGGCGGAGCCCTTGATCAACTGTCCTTTGTGTTTCCTTCCGTAAAACTTTTCAACGCCAAACAACACATAGAAAGCTCCGTGCGGCACCGTTACTTCAATATCACGAATACCGTTCAATGATGCACACACGAAGTCGCGCCGTCTCTTGAATTCATCTACCATCATGTCAAGGTCGTTCGTGGAACCTGAAAGCGCAGCAATGGCTGCTTTCTGCGCGATGGAGTTGGCGTTGGAGGTTACCTGGCTTTGCACTTTCGCGGCTGCTTGGATGACGTGCAGTGGTCCGCCCATATACCCGATACGCCAGCCGGTCATAGCAAACGCCTTCGAGACTCCATTGACTGTTATTACCTGGTCACGGATATTTTTCACCGACCCTATGCTGAAGTGCTTCCGGTCATCATAGATTACCTTCTCATAAATTTCGTCTGTAATAACATAGATGCCCGTTTCTTTCACGATGGCTGCAATATCCTCGATGGTGCTACGTGGAAACACGGCCCCGCTCGGATTGTTGGGGGAGTTAAGGATGAGTGCCTTCGTCTTTTGATTGATGGCACGTCTTAAACTCCGCACGTCAAGCACAAAGCGGTCCTTGATCGATGTATGGACAAAAATTGGAACAGCGTCAACAAGCTTCACCATTTCAGGATAGCTCACCCAGTACGGGCTGATGATGACCACTTCATCACCCTTGTTGCATAGTGCCTGGAGGGCATTGAAGATTGATTGCTTAGCACCGGTTGAGACAAGAATCTGTTCCGGTTCGAAATGGAGGTCGTTTTCATGGGAGAATTTTTTGACGATTGCGGCAATAAGATCTGGAATCCCCTCATTTGCGGTATAGTGTGTAAAGTCGGCTTCAATTGCCTTGATGGCTGCTTCTTTGATGTGGCGGGGAGTGGGGAAATCAGGTTCGCCGGCGGTTAAACTCACTACATCAATACCGGATTCTTTCAAGCGCCTGGCCTGTGTTGAGAGCGCAAGTGTCTGTGACTCTTCGACTTGCTGGATTTTTCTGGACAAGGCTTGCATGGATGCTACTGCTTTTTCTTCAGCAGTCGGAGCTTCTGTGTCAATTGTCGGTGAACGGTCGGAGGAACAAAGTCAGATACGTTGCCGCCAAGACGGGCAACTTCCCGGACAATGGAGGAATTGAGATATGTGTATTTTTCGTGAGGCACCAGAAATATTGTGTCGATGTTCCCAGCGAGTTTTCTGTTCGTCAATGCCATCTGGAATTCATACTCGAAATCCGATACAGCCCGGAGCCCGCGTATGATTGCCGATGCATTTTTCTGTCGTGCGTAATCGACGAGCAGGCCCTCGAAGCCATCGACTTTCACCCGGCGGTTTTTCTTGAACACCTCTTTGATCATCGCTACTCTTTCGTTATCAGAGAAGAGGGGCGTCTTGGCAGAATTACGTGCCACAAGCACAATCACTTTTTCAAACAACGCCGTTGCCCGCTGAACGACGTCAATATGGCCATACGTGATTGGGTCGAACGTGCCGGGATACAGTGCGATTTTCTTTTTCATTTGGTTGCATGTTGAAAGAATGTAACAAGCGTTCTGCCGAACTTTTTCTCGGGTCCGGCTTGATAGAGTGAAGTGCTTTCGAATCTGATATCAGGGGAGTGCTCAATCAGCAAATAGCCTTGAGGTTTCAGAAGGGGACGAGAGAAAATCCGTTCCGGAATTTCTGATGTCCTCTCGAACCGGTATGGTGGGTCGGCGAAAATTATGTCGAAGGAAGAGCGATAGTCGGCAATGAAGTGCATGGCATCAGTTTCCAGGACTTCGGTCTTCTTCTCACATCTTAACGAATGGAGGTTCTGTTCGATGTAGCGAACTGCTTCTTCGTTGTTCTCCACGAACGTCACGTGGTTCGCTCCTCGGCTCAGGGCCTCTATGCCAAGGCTGCCGCTTCCGGCAAACACGTCCAGCACTGACGCTCCTTCTATGTCAATGCGGGTCGCAAGCATGTTGAACAGTGTTTGTTTCACCCTGTCCGTTGCAGGACGTACTGAGAGATCCTTCACTGTTCGAATCGTTCTGCCCTTATAGAGGCCGGTAATTACCCGCATCGTCAATCTCGCCGGAGCGCAACGCCGACTGCTGAAGCAAATTGGTAGGAGGGTGCTGTGAGGTGGTCGGCAATACGAAGTGAGTCGGATACCTTTACATGTCGGAGAGGATTCAACGCCTCCACAAGCAGGCTTGATGCGCGTCTGATTTGCACGAGAAGGTTCTTCT
>JBGPGQ010000368.1:0-3354 GCA_041483995.1 Bacteroidota bacterium | reverse complement strand
TCATATTGTCCGGTTCCGGGAGATTGTCACGCTTAACACCCCTCCAGGTTGCCGCATTGGTATTTGTGATTGCTTTAGGCTTGGAGTTTGCTCAGCTTCTCCCTCGTCCAGGGATTCTGGCAGTGGTCCATTACACTTTCGATTGGCTCGATGTTATCGCAAGTGGGCTCAGCATCTGCGTGAGCTACTTCGTTGCTCATCTCATGATCAATGGGAAAGGGAAGGATCACGATGTTGGACGGTAGTCACTGGTCTGCGCCCAATAGTAGTAGCAATGACACTCGATTCACTGTCGCGCTCTTTGCATAGGGAGCTAGGAATAGGGGAGGGCATTGCCATACACCGCCTTGTTCATTGGAAAAAGGCCATCACTATTCATGGACTCAACGGTTTAAAGCCATTATGACGATCTGCGTTACTTGTTGAGCTCTTCTCCAACAAGGTCTTCAGCGTAACGTCCTCTCCATTTTCTATTCTATCAAAAATCCCATTGACAATATCATCAGTCGCTGGGGCAGGTTGATAGGCCTTGGAGAGAATTCGCATTTGAGAGGTCTGGCTGCCGAAAGCAATATAACTTGGCAGTTGTTCTCAAGTTGTTCTAACATTCTTTCTCTTTATGAAATTACCTCAGCATTAACATCTTCCTCGTACTGACGAAGGTCCCCGCTCTCAATTGATAGAAGTATACCCCGGTTGCCAATTTGTCCGCTTCGAACTGCACGGACTTACGCCCCGGTTCTTCAATGCTATTCACCAGCATTGCAACTTCGCGACCAAGAACATCATACACCTTGAGCGTGACGTAACTTCGTGTTGGAAGCTGATACCTGATTGTTGTACTCGGGTTGAACGGGTTCGGGTAGTTCTGCAACAGAGAGCAGTTTGCAGGCACGTTTCCGCCTTGAGATGCAACTCCTGTAACTATGAGTTTGCGTGTGAAAGTGAAATTGTAGCCCCAGTAGGGGCCATAGTTGTTGCCTGCACCGTCTGTAACAACAAACCCACTCCGTCCTTCAATATCCATAGGTGTCCAAGTGGCATTGAGCCACACGTAGTTCCAAAACGAAGTCAAATTCGCTTGTGCATCATAACTGTAGGTTTGGAGGGTGAAATTCACCCACTGACCGTTCGACCAGTTTTCGCCCAACTTGGTAAGCATGTTCCCGTTTGCGTCATAGGTGTATGTGTAGCGTATTACATTCACCCATTGACTGTTCGACCAATTCTCTACCAAGTCTGAGAGCATGCTCCCGTTTGCATCATAGGTGTATGTGTAGCGGGAACCATTCACCCATTGACCGTTCGTCCAATCTTCCCGCAACTCAGAAAGTCTATGTCCGTTTGCGTCATAGGTGTATGTGTAGCGTATTACATTCACCCATTGACCGTTCGACCAATACTCGTACAATTCTGAGAGTATATGGTTGCTCGCATCATAGGTGTTGGTCTCGCGCAGAGTATCCACCCACATAGCACCTATCAATCTCTGAGTCAAATCGGAAATCCTTTTGGCGTTGGCATTGAAGGAATACAGATGCCTTGTCGTATCCCACGTGGAGCGAACAATCGCGGTGTCAATGACATAAATTTGTGATTGTGGAGATGACACCCTTCGGAGTGGAAGAAAGCCTTTTTGAATGCCGTTTGGGATGAACTTCCCATCGGGAAGTGGCGACTGCATACGGCTCGCTCGAAGAGAATCAAGCCGACTTATGAAATCTTCCCGCATTCGATGCTGGGTGGGGAGTCCCAACAATTTGCGAGGTGTCTCTTGGTAGACATTACTGCCCATGGCGGGACGATGTGGAAGCTGCCAGTCGTTAAGTCCGTTTGTTTGAACCCAGTGCGCGCTGCACACGCCTACCGCAACAGCAAGCAACAAGAAAACAGTAAGTGTTCGCATAACTCCTCCATGACCCATGAATGAGAGAACAAATTACGCTTGAACCAGAAGGTGGGTCGTCAAGTAGGACAGTGGCGGCTCATCGCCCCTTGTTCAAGCGATAATACCAAAGACAGGAATGAAAGAACGGTGTAGCAATTACTTCAACAGTAAGAGCTTCTTGCTCGAAACAAAATCTCCAGCTTGCAACCGGTAGAAGTACACTCCACTCGCCAATCCATAACCACGGAATACAGCTTCATGATATCCTGGCTGCTGTTGTTCGTTCACAACTTGAGCTACTTGCTGGCCGAGCGTGTTGTACACTGATAGCGTGATGAACGACGTGTGCGGCAAAGCGTAGCGGATTGTGGTGCTGGGGTTGAACGGGTTGGGGTAGTTCTGCATCAACTGGAAAGTGAAGGGTATTTCATCTCCACCGGTGACAGACACGGGGGGCAGTGTATTCCTGAATAGGTAGTTTCCCAGTGTATTGTCCCAGTTGCTGACGGCGAAATCAAGGTTTCCGGAAGCGATGGCGCGGACGTCGATTGCGACCCCAGAAGGGGGCGATGAATTGAAACTGATCCACGCATTCTCAAGGTCGTAACACCAGGGGGAAACGGAATCCGGGTCGCCGTTCCATAGGACCGAGACGATGCGCTGCAATGGAGAGTGTGGAAGGTAATAGAGTTTCTTGGTCCCGTTGCTGGTGAACTGTACATCGATCGTGTCAAGTCCGTCATTGTTGTAGTCGGCAAACACGATTGCCTCAACAACACTGCTCACTGCTGAGGTCCACTGCGGTGTCTGACTGAAGCTATCTGCCTGGTTCGTGTAAATCCTGCAAGGCTGCCACCACCCGCCAGTGGCAAGATCTAAGTCCCCATCCCGGTCAAAATCTGCAAGCGCAATGCCGGAGCCGTAACCGGACCAGGATGATGTCCACCAAGGCGTAGCGTTGAGAGTACCGGAGTTGTTAAGATAAATCTTGAATCTACCTGTTCCCCCAAGTTGGTTGTTGTCCGAGATTGCAAGGTCGATATGTCCGTCGCCGTTCACGTCGCCAAGCGCAAGTGAATTCGCCCGCTGGTTCGCGTCGGTTGAAGACCATACAGGAACTGTGCCCACAGAATCGCCGTAGTTCTTGTATATCCGATTGGGGGCTCCTTCATTTGCAAACACAAGGTCAAGTCTTCCGTCATTATCGAAATCTGCCCAGCCCACATCATAGCTGTAGGAGGCCTGTGCGCTCATCCAACCTGGGAGGGAGTCTAATTGTCCACCCCGGTTATAGTAAATTCGATCTCGCTCTGCATGAAAGTTGTATGATTCGCCGCCTGCCACGGCCAGGTCAAGATCGCCATCTCCATCCGCATCACCAAACGCGCAACTAAATGTGTAAAGTGAATCGCGGGAGACCCACGAAGGAGAAGTCTCCAATACGCCATTGTGGTTCAGGTAAAGTT
>JBGPGQ010000367.1:0-3357 GCA_041483995.1 Bacteroidota bacterium | reverse complement strand
TCCATTGTTGTCAGATGGAGAAAACGAAACGAATACAGGTAACCGTGAACCACAAACATTGCCCTTGAGAGACGGAAGCAATGCGGTTGAGTCTGAAGGGTCTTGTGGGCTGTATTTCTTCACCGGCTTTGCCAATCTCCATCCGATGTTCTCGCCGGATGGGAAGAAGATAGCCTATGTAAGCTCAAAGGATGCCGATTACTTTGGCATGTCTTCACTGTATGTGTATGATGTGGAGACGAAGAACGAAAAAAAAATTCAAAGCGGTGTGCGAACATCCATGGGCTGGTCACCCGATGGCAAAAGAATCTATTATGGACGTTCAAGTCGGGACAACCCTCACTGGTCGCTGCAATTCGATATCTATGCCTATGATCTGGATACAAGAGAAGAAACACGATTGACTCATGGAAAACGTGCTATCAGCCCGGCCGTTTCACCGGATGGCTCGACGATCGTATTCGTTGTAAGCGGAGACGGGACGACGAACCTTGCAACTAGCAAGACCGATGGATCGGATTTCAAGATCATTACGCCATACATAAACGGTGAGCAGGTGTACAGTCCCAAGTGGAGTCCAACCGGCGACAGCATCATATTCGACTACTCGATCAAGGATGGACGTGATATCGCGTCGATTCGCCCCGATGGATCGGGACTGCATTTTCTCGTTACCGGTTCCGATGATTCGCGATCCGGGGTGTTCACCCCTGATGGCTCGCGCATCATTTTTGCATCAGATAGAACGGGAATATTCAATCTGTATTCTTTTGATGTGAAGACTGGTTCAATCGGGCAGGTCACCAACGTTCTCGGAGGAGCGTTTATGCCTACCGTGAACCCACAGGGTGACATCGTGTATGCTTCTTACACATCTCAAGGATATAAAGTTGTCCGTATGAACAATCCTGGCATACTTGCGGAAGGGGAGTATCACTACAGTCAGATAGCGGGGATGGCTGCATTGTTACACGATGACAGTAGTGTGTCTTCGGATGGTGTGACCTCGCCACAGTTTGATTGGTTGGCGCTTCGTTCATATGACGACATGAAGCTCCCGGCCTTGGAACCTAAATCGTACAAAAGTATTTTCACAAGCTTGACGTTTGTTCCTTTCATTCGGGTGGACAATTACAACCCGCGGAACACGGCCCTGGATGTCATCAAGCCCGGCGTATATCTGTTTTCCAACGACGTTCTTGAAAAGACGGGGTTTTTCGCCGGCGCGGCGATCAACAAGAAGCTGGAGAGGGACCTGTTCTTTCAGTTCTATTACCGGGGGAAGATCCCGATACTGTATTCAATCGGGCTCGAACCGGTGGCCTCGCTGGAGCTGTACAATGTTACGCGCAAGGCAAACACTGCCGACCTTGTTCTTGGGATCGATACAGTTGGAGTCGATGTCTCGTATGATCTGCTGGAATTCGACTTTGCGTTGAGTCAGCCTTTTATTTCGCAATTCAGCAACGTGGAGTTCCGATTTGCCCATAGTCGCTATACATCCATCCTTGGAAGTTTCTTCCTTCCAGCACTGGGGCAACTGGTGGCAGCATCGAGTGACCTGTACCTGATTGCAAACGATCTCTCACTCACATTTCGAGTTGACGCGATAGTACCCTCTCGTACCAGCGAAATCAATCCGATCGGAAGAAAAATAACATTCCGCGTCGGCAGAGAATTGAACAAGTTCAACGGCGATGGAAACTACGAAGTAACCAGCTCGGGACTGGTGCCGGTCTACAAAAAGATAAACTTTACACGGATCGAGCTGAATTGGCATGAACATGTACCGTTGCCATTTGGGAATCACACGATGACGATTTCTGCGCGCGGCGCTTCGATCCTTGGTGCACCTGTTGATAGTTTCTTTAATTTTTATGCAGGCGGTCTGATTGGTATGAAGGGTTATCCCTTCTACTCGATTGGCGGGAATGAGCTTGCAACTCTCGGTGTCTCATACAGGTTCCCCCTTGTGAACAATATTGACGTTCGCTTTCTCCAGTTGTACTTCGACAAACTCTATGCGTCAGTGTACGCGGATATTGGCGACGCGTGGACGGGAAATACGCCGAAGTTGAAATCATTCAAGAAAGATGCCGGTGTTGAGCTAAGACTTGAATCGTTTTCCTGGTACTCCTATCCAACGAGGATATTTTTCAACGCATCGTATGGTCTTGATAAATTCACTCTGGCAACCCGCAACAAGAATCAAACAGTGACTTATGGCAAAGAGTGGAGGTTCTATTTCGGAGTTCTCTTTGGATTTGACTTTGACTGACGAATGAAGGAGTCACAATGAAAAGCGCCGTTCTTTTTTTGCTGGCGGGAATCGCTAATGTTGCTGTTTGTGGAGAGAAGTTCTCTATGCTTGGCAATGAACCACGATCCCATATTCAGCTTACTGGTAACCCGCATGTTGATCTCGTCGGGATTGCTGATTTTAAAAGTGCCCCCCCCCAAGTAGACGAAGACCAAGACAATGAAGTATCCCACAGGTCCCCGTGGCTCGCGGCGGGTCTATCGCTGGTTCTACCCGGTGCGGGACAAATTTACACAGAGAGTTATTGGGAAGCAGCCGCGTCCGTGGCTGTTGAAGTGGCGGCATGGGTTGTAGCAAGTAAGTACGACAAAAAGGGAGATCGACAAACAACTTTTTTTGAACAATACGCTGACAATTACTGGAGTGTTGTAAACTATGCTCAATGGACACTCGATAACGCCAGCAGCATAAATCCTTCGGTTCACCCTGCCGACTATCCAAATCTGTTTACTTCTGGTGGGAGAGGCGTCAACTGGAATGAACTCAACAGGCTCGAGCGTGACATCGGGGGCTGGTACACGCACACACTACCGGTATACGGAGAACAGCAATACTACGAGCTTATCGGGAAGTATCCACAGTTTAACCAGGGATGGGAGGGGGCAACCCCTGAAAAGGGGGAATCGCTGCCTGACGGTCCCCGCGCACCGCGCGATCTCTACTACGAAGTGGAACGGGCGCGAGCAGATGATTACTACGGTGTGGCAGGCACATTTGTGAATGTTGCCATCATTAACCACGTGCTGAGTGCAATTGACGCCGCATGGAGCGCGAGCAGATACAACAAATTTAATGCGCGGGTTGGTCTCCAGAATGTGCCCACGAGAATTGGATACGCCAGCGTACCTGTTGTAAAACTTTCGTACTCGTTTTAGCGCTTCGCGTTACTTTCTGACGCTGAGCAACACATACACAGCGCCGCTGAAGAAGAGAATATTTGCCATCCATGCAGTAAGTAAGGGATTGACGTCGCCGTTGTAGCCGAAGACCTGGCTCACCTTCATGAAAATCAGGTAGATGAAACAGATAAGCAGACT
>JBGPGQ010000366.1:0-3370 GCA_041483995.1 Bacteroidota bacterium | reverse complement strand
TCTTTTCCCTGACAGAAAAATTGGGTGAGAAGGTTGCAAAGAAAATCAATATTGCTGCAAGTCGGGCTGATCTTGAGAAGGGAACTGAGACCAAGTCTCTCGATGCGATTATGTCATACTCGGAAGGTCTCGTGCTGCTCGAGAAGGGCAACTACAAAATGGCGTACGAAAAATTCCTCAAAGCAATAGAGTTCGATCCGACCTACGAAAAGGCAAAGATGAAAGCAGATAGTCTTAAGCCATTGCTTGGATAGTCAGATCAAAAACGAAATGCCCGCACTCCTCAGAGAGTTCCCTATAGTTGTACTCTGCATGCTCTTCTTCGCGTCGTGCGCGACAGTGAAGTTTGACGAGAATAGCGGCGACTACCGCAAACAGATTGCAACGTTCGAGGCGAGACTCAGGAACAATCCAAACGATTTTGAAGCTCTTCGCGACTTGGGCATCATTTATTTTCAGTCCAAACAATACCCGCAGGCGAAAGATTATCTGAAAAAAGCCAGTGTCGTGGACACAAGGGATGCAAAGACGCTCTTTTATTATGGGATGACGCTTGAATTCCAAAACGACCAACAAGGAGCGTTGGCGGCATATATCAACTACACTGATTTCTCCGGTCTTTCTCCCTACCGTAAACTGATGGAAGGACGCTACAGGTCGCTTACCCGGGATGTGATCCAACAACAGCTTCAGACACTTCTCATTCAGGAAGACAAGTTGGGAGACGAAGATATGTCTCCCACAACCCTTGCCGTGTTTCCGTTGTCGTACCAGGGAAAAGATGAAAAGTATTCTTCCCTGGGCACCGGGTTGAGTGAAATGATGATCATCGATTTTGGGCAGGTAAGCAAACTTCGTCTTGTTGAACGTATCCGCATTGATGCACTTCTCGCGGAACTACGGTTTGGTCAAACCAACAAGGTTGATCCTGCAACAGCCCCCCGTCTCGGAAAACTCCTTAGTGCAGGACGCATCGCGGGTGGAACATGCAATGTCTCGGACAAGAACGTTGTGCGATTGGATGTGAGCTCCTGGGATGTTGTCAAGAAGAAATTCCCGGAACCTTCGGGACAGTCTGACGCTCTGGATAATCTTTTCAAAGTTCAGAAGGACGTTGTATTCGCTGTTCTCAAAAATATGGGCATTGCGCCGACCAAAGCAGAGCGAGAGAAGATTCAACGCATCCCGACCAAAAACCTTCAGGCATTTCTTCTCTATAGTATTGGCCTCGAAAAGGAAAGCGCCCGAGACTATGAAGCCGCATCGGTCTATTTTAACCAGGCTGTTTCCCTTGACCCGAACTTTGCACCTGCGAAGAGTAAAGCCGATGCGTTAGAAGCACTCAGTCTCGCGGGTGGAAACAAAGAGAAAGCGCTAGCGGCAGCATACGGAATTGAACCACCCATCGCGCCTGAAGGAGGATATGCAGAAGATCTTGTAGCAAAGCGCCTGCAGCATTTAGGCAATAGCATTGGCTCCTCATTCTATCCCGGGCAGGACAGTCGCAAGGCAGCGGAGGAAGCCGCGATGGCTGGTGCTGCAATTGGGAATCTGCCGAATCCACCTCCACATCCTGTAGGTCCATGAATAAGAAACTTGAGGATAGAGATCAGGATTTTATGACGCTGAGAGTTTCCTTACTTTTGTTGTTGGCGCTGTCCTTTGGCTCGAATGTGGCGTCCGCCCAGAATTTTTTCGGGCCTACGGGTGGGCCCGGCGGTGCTGCTGTTCAAGCCCTCGCGATCAATTCCACCGGCGATGCTTTTGCTGGAACAAATGGTACGAGAATCTTCCGCCTTTTGAATGGCGGTGCAACATGGTCTCCGGTCAATACGGGATTGGGCGATTCTATCATAAATGCCCTTGCTGTCAGCCCTAATCAGAATGTCTTTGCGGGTACTTCACGCGGGCTCTTTGTTTCAGCAAGTAATGGTGCAAACTGGGTCCAAACGCAGCTTCCTCCGTTTCCAGTACTTTCGATTGCGGTTCGGTCAGCAGCGGATATTCTTGTGGGTGGCAGCAACGCAGGAGTCTACCGGTCAACAGATGGCGGCGTGTCATGGACCTCAACTCAATTGGGAGGCATTAGTATTCAATCTCTCACTATCAAGAGTTCGAATGGATACATCTTTGCTGGAAGTACGACTGATGGGGTATTCATCTCTACAAACGGCGGTGGATCCTGGCCGAATTCCGGCTTGACCGGCGCGGCCGTTGCCGCCCTTGCGGTAGACTCGGCGGGAAACATCTTTGCTGGAACACTTGTTGGAATATTCCGATCATCAGATAACGGTCTTAATTGGCTGCCATCCGGTTTGAGCAACTTCTCGATTCGCTCATTCATCGTTAATGCGAGCGGCCATATTTTTGCCGGGACAGATAACGGGATTTTTCGTTCCAAAGATAATGGCGCAACATGGAATTCGGTCAGCACCGGATTGCCAAACCCACAGGTAAGTTCACTGGCGTTGAACGCTGCCGGTTTTCTATTTGCAGGAAACAATATCATAGGCGGCGTCAACGGGGTTGTGTTCCGTAGTACTTCGTCTACGGTAACTCCGCCGGCGCCAACGCTTATCTCTCCATCGGGCCCAAATCAGCCCACGATATTGACGTTCATTTGGCATCCTTCACCTCGCGCGGCAACATATCACTTGCAGGTTGGGTCTGTATTCAGTGACTCCACACTCACGGATACGCTACAACAGGTCGGTCCACTGCCATACAACACGACATTTCTCTGGCAGGTGACCGCAAAGAACCTCGGCGGAACAGGCCCGGCTTCAACGGCTGGGCAGTTTACAACAGTCGTTGCACCCCCTGCTTCTCCAACACTTCAATCTCCGGGGAACGGCTCAACAAATCAGCCGACGACCTTGACATTAAGTTGGAACTCTTCGGTCGGTGCAACAACATACCGTTTACAAGCATCATCGAATGCCGCTTTTACTGCGCTCGTGTTCGACGACTCCACACTGACAGGAACTTCACAACAGGTTAGTTCACTGGCCAACAGCACGACATACTATTGGCGTGTCAATGCGAAGAACATTGGAGGAACCAGCACATACTCGGCAGTATGGGATTTTACGACAATCATTGCTCCGCCGCCGACCCCAACGCTTCTGTCACCGCTGAATGGCTCAACAAATCAACCGACAACGTTGACGTTGACATGGAATGCCTCGGCGGGTGCTGCAACTTATCGCCTGCAAGTCTCATCGAATGCTGTGTTCACCGCACTTGTCTTTGATGACTCCACCCTCACAGGAACCTCGCAGCAACTCTCGTCCCTGACGAACAGCACAACATACTATTGGCGCGTACGGGGGAAGAATGTTGGTGGCTCAAGTTCGTATTCAACAGTGTG
>JBGPGQ010000365.1:0-3388 GCA_041483995.1 Bacteroidota bacterium | reverse complement strand
CCGGGAATGCCCGATGTTGCGGAAGACATCATGGTGGACAGGGACATTCAGCTTACTCGTTACACGCAAGGCCAGTATCACGTGGCGCATTTAAGCACTGCAGGCGCAACAGAATTGGTGCGACATGCGAAGGCGAATGGTACGAACGTGACATGCGAAGTAACTCCGCATCATTTTACTTTGACTGATGACGTTGTCAGATCATATGACACGAACACAAAAATGAACCCGCCTCTTCGCACGCGGGAAGACGTTGAGGCAATACATCAGGGGCTCAAGGACGGGACCATTGATGTCATTGCCACCGATCATGCCCCTCATTCTTACGATGAAAAGCAGGTTGAGTATTTGGTTGCGCCGTTCGGAATTGTAGGGTTGGAGACCGCGATCGGTCTTGCTGTCACAGAGTTGTTAAAGAAAAATGTTCTCACACTCTACCAGATCGTTGAGAAATTCTCAGCCAACCCCCGGAATATTCTCCACCTTCCTCAAATACAAATTTCAGAAGGTGAACGAGCGAATCTGACAATACTTGATCCTCTTGCTACATGGATTGTTGATCCTCAGACATTCATGTCAAAATCAAAAAACTCTCCCTTCTCTGGTTACCATCTGACGGGCCGCCCCATCGGAGTTATTAACAACGGCCAAGTATACTGGAGCCCGCGCTAATATCTCGTCCAATTTTATGGACGGGTGCATATCTTCTGCTACACACAGTAGTGGTACCCACTCCTCCAAGCCCACCAAACGGCCTTGATTTTGAACCCTGTGTCATTAAAGATCATGGCACGCGGTTTGAAAATATTTTAGGCAATGCAATGCGTTGTACTTCTTCCATCAGGAGTTTTGGATGAACATGTTTGGAACATATCTCGTTGTTGCTTCGCTCGCATTGGTAGGTTGCAAGGACCTTGTTGACCATCCTGATGCAACACCGCCAAGCAGCCCCAGGGGCGTTCGAACTGCAACTGGAGATGATTTCATAGAGTTGTTTTGGAATGCAAACTCAGAAAGCGACTTGTCGGGATACAACATATTTGTCAGTTCCTCCTACAATGGCCGCTATGAGCTCATTGGCTCAACAACCGCGCCGTATTTCATGGATAATGGTGCGCGTAATGGGAACACATACTATTATGCAGTGACGGCGTTTGATTTTGATGGAAATGAAAGTGATCTAAGCCGGGATGTAGCATACGACGTTCCACGTCCCGAAGGCTACGACGTTACACTGGACAACTACCGACAGTCAGTGCTTTCTTCAGGATATGATTTTTCATCATATAGCGTCGTACGCTACGATGATCAGGATGCCGATATGTACTTTGAGAATTACAACGATGTGTACTACATGAATGTCCGTACGGACACCGACATCCAGGACCTTGGTAATACAAACTCCTTGCTGGAAATCAACGTTGCACCCTCAAGCGGATGGTCAACAACACATGATGTGCGTTTGTACGTTGGTCATACCTATGTTGTGTGGACGTATGATGATCACTATGCGAAATTCCGTGTGACGAATCTTTCCCCGAGCCGCGTCGTTTTTGACTGGGCATACCAATTACAAGTTTCGAACCCGATGCTCAAGCATGCTACAAGTGTTGATGATAGACGGGCTACAAGATGATAGTGAGGAAGTGTGGGTGAGGGTAGGGGAACCACAGTGGAGACGCGTTGGTGCTGCTTGTACGGACTTGATGGTGGCTGTGTAAGCAGCGCCGGTCTCCATTGGCGGTCGTAATTCACCTAACGAAGAAAGGATTGCAATGAGATCGTTCGTATTTGTTATCCTCTGTTCTGTACTTTTCTGCGTAAATAATACACTGGCACAGAGGACCACAGGTTCGTTTCGCCATGATGAATTGATACCTCGGCCCACAGAAAGGCACCAGCATGTCGTACAGCAGCCAGCACCAACTGAAGTCCCACATCCGGTTTCTGTGAGACCGCGTCCGAATAGTGACCCACCTTCGACAGTACTTGTTACAATTAACTATCCTGTTTTGCTCTCGCCTCCTCTTGAAGGATCTGCTTCTGAGAACGGTGGGAGTGTTGCGAATACCGATTTACAGGGTGTGACCTTGAATCCGGATGTTGATGGTTATGATTTCTCGGAAGCAGCAATCGTTCCGTATGATGATGGCGATGCAGATATGTACTTTGAACGCTCTGACAATGGGTATTTCATGAATGTTGATGACGATACGGATATTTGGGATGTTGCTAACAATGAGTCACTTGAAAAATCCGATCCGATGTCATCCTCTGGTTGGTCACAAACGAAGAGTGTTCCTCTTGCTGTTGGCCATTTATATGTTGTGAGAACATGGGATCATGATTTTGTGGAAATCAAGGCGAGCATGCTTTCAGGCAACAGGTTTGTTTTTGACTGGACGTACCTGGAGCCCCATTCGAAGCTTGTTGCAGGATACTTGGCGGGGGAACATTCAGGTTCTTCCGGAAGCATGTTTGACAGGTAAGCGTCTCAGGGCGTTGCGGGGTTGGGTTGTGGAGTGGATGCAACGCCACAGTGGAGAATTTAGGTGCTGTTTGTCCGGACTTGATGGTGGCTGGATGAATGGCGCCTTTCTCCATTGTTTGTTTATTGACTTTTCATAGTAGATGAGTTACTTTGCGACAGAAGGAGCGAGGAATTTGACATACTTTAGTACTTCATTGATCCTTGGGCTGATTGTCAGTTCCTTGTTTCCGGCAATGGCTCAAGAAAAAAGAGAAACCGGACGCGAACGCACCGATCAAGTGCAGGAATCGACAAAACGACGTGATCGGAAAAAAGAACAAACGCCTTCCGAGAGGGAAGGCCGCCGCTTCCAACAGCCGACGCGCACTGGCAGTACAACGGAACAAGTAAGTAACCTTCCTCCAATACCGGCTTCTCAAAAAGAAGTCCCTCCGAAACAAGTGCGTCAGGAAGTGAGGGGGCGGCACGACTGCAAGACTATCTTTAACACCGTTCAGGAAGGACTTTCCAACGGTAACATCGCGAATTTTGCGCGCCACTTCGGCTCACAGGTCTCGGTAAACCTTCGTGGTGGTGAACGTGGCAACTATAGTGGCAACCAGGCATACTACATTTTGGAGAATTATCTGAGGTCGAGAAAGGTCGTCTATATTGATTTCAGCAAGTTTGATGAATCTGATGCCAATCCCTATGCCACAGGAAGCGTTGCGTTCAACGTCAAAGGAAACCGTGAGCTTGCACAGGTCTATGTGTCATTATCGTCCGTAGAGGAGCGATGGGTAATCACCCAGATCAATATTTACTGAGTGATAGATGAACAGGGTTGTATACGCTTTCACGAATCTGGGCTCAGGACGATCCCGAAAAATTTGGATCGTCTTTTTTATTTTCGCTCCT
>JBGPGQ010000364.1:0-3401 GCA_041483995.1 Bacteroidota bacterium | reverse complement strand
GATGCGATACTATTCACCAACGGGGACAATGATACGTTTCCGCTATGGTATCTTCAGGATGTGGAGGGAATCCGGCGCGATATCAGGATTGTGAACTTAAGTCTGGTCAACACGCCGTGGTACATTCAACAGATGAAGAACAAACCGTACTACAATGACGCACAGGCTGTTCCCATTAGTATTCCGGATGCACAAATTGCGCGCATTCAGCCGGTTCAATGGGAGCCGAGACAACTTGAACTCCCCGTCCCGAAATCTGCAATCGATCACTACAATATCACAGATACTGCAGTTGTGAATCACGGCAAGATCAGTTTCCTGATGAAAAACACGCTTCAGTATGGTCAGACCAAAGCGATACGAGTACAGGACATACTGGTCCGCGACATTGTCTTCACAAACCAATGGAAACGACCGATCTACTTTGCAGTGACAGTTTCTCCGGATAGCAAGATCGGTCTTGACGAATATCTCTGGTTTCATGGTCTCGCATGGCGTTTGGAGCCAAGAAGAATAGTCGATCAGGACAAGGCCTTGAACGTTGATGTGGTGGAAGCAAATTTGTTCCATGAGCCGGACGGGTTCTCGACAACGCCGCAATATGGATACAAATTCCGGAACATAGCGAATCCACATGTCTACTTTGATGAAAACACGACAAGGCTCATGGTGAATTTCCGGTCGGCGTTTATCAGGCTTGCCTTGTACTATTCCAATGTCAACAATGACAAAGAGAAAAGCATTGCAACGCTGGATAGGATGGAGCAACTTATCCCCCGATCGAAAATCCCGATGGGATGGGATCTTACCTCTGATATAGCATCATTTTATCGCCGTCTTGGTCGCGAAGACAAATTTAACGAACTCGCTGCTGAAGTTGAGCCGGTGGCACGAAAGATGATTGAAGGCGGCCAGGTAAATATGAATTCGTATTATAATCCTTACAGGGTATTGTTGGAAATCTATGATGCACAGAAGGCATACAGCAAATCGCTCGAATTATTGAAGAGCCTTTCCTCGCAGTATCCCAACGATCCCAATCTTAAGCAGCGGATCGAAAGCGTGCAAGCGCAGATGAAACTCCAGACCGAAGGAAAGCCCTTGGTTACTGATTCGGCTCAATTGCCTGCGCATTCGGAGAAGAAGAAGTGAAAAGAGCGCTCATTACCGGTGTAACAGGGCAGGACGGTTCGTACCTTGCAGAATTGCTGCTTTCCAGAGGGTACAAAGTGTTCGGAATGGTACGCAGGGCGAGCACAGAGAATTTTGAAAGGATCGAACATCTGCGTGGCGGGATCAGTATTCTTCAAGCTGATCTACTGGATCAACTGTCATTGATTGAGTTGATTGAAGAGGCAGAACCGGAAGAAGTGTACAATCTTGCCGCTCAATCCTTCGTGCCAACGTCCTGGATACAGCCTGCCTTGACGGGTGAGTTCACAGCTCTTGGAGTTACAAAGATGCTCGAAGCCGTTAAACTCGTCAACAGCAAAATTAAATTCTATCAAGCAAGTAGTAGCGAGATGTTTGGTGCGGTGTTGGAGATTCCACAGACTGAAAAGACTCCATTCTACCCACGGAGTCCGTATGGGGTCGCGAAAGTGTATGGACATTTCATCACGGTGAACTACCGGGAGAGTTATGACATGTTTGCCGTTTCGGGTATTTTGTTCAATCACGAATCGCCACGACGGGGATTGGAATTTGTTACGCGTAAGATCTCCGACGGTGCAGCCCGGATCAAGCTTGGCTTGGCCAAAGAACTTCGGTTGGGCAACCTGGATGCAAAGCGCGACTGGGGATTTGCCGGCGACTACGTTGAAGCGATGTGGCGCATGCTTCAGCATAAAAATGCCCAGGACTTTGTAATTGCCAGCGGCGAATCGCACACAGTGCGTGAGTTTGTGAAGCTTGCGTTTGATCGCCTGGGACTTGATTGGCGTAAGTATGTAAAGACGGATAAGAGATTCTACCGGCCGGCTGAAGTGAACCGATTGCTCGGCGATCCACGCAAAGCGAAGCGTGTCCTTGGATGGAAACCACGCGTCAGCTTTGAGGGCCTTGTGCATATGATGGTGGATTCAGACCTTGCACGGCTCAAGAAACAACTCTCACATCGTTGATCCGCATGCGCGTCCTGATTACGGGAATTGAAGGGTTCGTCGGAAGTCATCTTGCGGAGTTTCTTCTTACCATTCCCGGCCTTGAAATTCATGGCATAGTCCTCAATCGTTCGCAGACACGCAACATTGACTATGTGAAATCGTCCCTTCACCTTCACGAGGTGAATGTCTGTGAAATGAATACTGTACAGTCTTTGGTGGCGGATATTCTACCCGACCGTATCGTTCATCTCGCCGGGCAGGCATTTGTTCCCACGTCACTCGAAGACCCTTCGTCTACTTTCCAGGCAAATATCTCCGGCGGCATTTCCATTCTCGAGGCTGCACGCAAAGTTGTTCGTAACAATCCTCAAGGTCCGGCAGTTCTCATTGTAAGCACGGGCGAAGTATACGGGAAAGTCCCGCAGGACAAACAACCTATAACAGAGGGGTCACCTCTGAATCCCAACAATCCGTACGCAGCCAGCAAGGCAAGCATCGATTTGATTGCGCAACAGTACAAGGAAAGTTTCGGAGTGAATGTTTCTGTTGTGAGACCTTTCAATCATGCAGGCCCGAGGCAGAGTCCGGTTTTCGTCTGTTCTGACTTTGGAAAGCAGTTTGCAGAGATTGCTGCTGGCAAAAGAACCCCGATAATGCACGTTGGCGACACGGAAGCACGCCGGGACTTTACGGATGTGCGGGACGTTGTGCGTGCGTACTGGCTCCTGTTCGAACAGAAATCAATACACACAGTGTTTAATGTGTGCTCCGGTCGTTCCGTCCAGATAGGAGAAGTCCTCACGATGTTTCAGGAAATCAGCGGAGTGCGGGTTGAAGTTCAGTCGGAACAGCAAAGACTTCGAGCGTATGATGTGCGTCTTGTCGTTGGCAACTGCGACCGGCTCAAGAATGCAACAGGCTGGGCACCGGCGATCCCATTTCGGCAGACTCTGCAGGATGTGTATACGTATTGGTGCGACCAGGTTAACGAGCAATACAAAGTTTCCCGCCCGGGATGAACATCCTCATTGTCAATTGGCAAGACATCAAGAACCCGCTTGCCGGTGGCGCCGAGGTTCACCTCCACGAAGTGTTCTCCCGTCTCGTCCGTATGGGACATCGCGTAACCCTCGTTTGTTCCTCGTTTGCCGGCGCACCCTCGTTTGAAAACATCAAAGGTCTTCACGTCATCAGAAAAGGTGGGCGGTACTTCTTCAACTTCAGGTTTATGTCTATGTACGTGACGCGTTTTCGCAATGACGGATTTGATATTGTAATCGATGACATGAACAAGAT
>JBGPGQ010000363.1:0-3420 GCA_041483995.1 Bacteroidota bacterium | reverse complement strand
GGAAGCTTCGGGTCTACCCATCCCAACGACATCACATGATCCACAGAACGCGCCGGGGGATGGTAGATGTGTGTCGGACGATTGTGGCAGTCGATGCAATCCATCCGACGGGTGGACACTTTCTTTAGCGAATCATCAGACACTGAAACTTCGGTGCTACGGTAGATCACGACCGAGCCATCTGGTTTCTTCGAACGTACCCAGGGAATCACCTGTCGCTGTTCGTCGAGCGCTGCATAGGTGACTACGTTGGAAATGTTCATGTGCCAATGGATGCCTGACGTGGGACCGGCCTCGATATTTCCACCGCCAATCTTCATTAGCAAATTGAGTGTCCATTTGGTGTTATGCTCATCTGAAATGAAGTACGTGTTAACATGTTCCTTTTCACTGTAGAAATGTTTTGGCCAATGGCACTGTTCGCATGTCTCTTGTGCCGGACGCAGATTCTCAATCGGCGTCGGAATAGGTCGTGGATACTTATTGAAAGTTACTGCATACAATTGATAGGAACCTGAAATCTTCGACCGGACAAACCAACCAGCGCCCGGACCGATATGGCACTTCACACAGCCAACGCGTGCATGGGGCGAATACTGATACGCCGTATACTCCGGCTCCATCACCTGATGACACGTCTCACCACAAAACTGATCCGAATCTGTGTGTTCATATGCCTTGAAACTTCCGAATGCCGAAAAGAGCAGTAAGAGGATTGTCCCGAGCGAAACCAGCATGAACGCCCGCCGATGACGCGGATTGTTCATATCGATCTGCGGCAGATGCAAACCATGAGGTTTCCCCGTCCGTTCGCGGCGATGCTCGCGAATAATCCCGATAACTCCAATCGCCAGCCCGATAATCATGATCGCGGGCAGAATCACGAACGCAATGATTCCCATGTACGGCTTCGGAGTTCCGGACATCGTCTCTAAGAGTACGAGGAAGAGAATGAGGCCGAAACTGACGACAGAAATCGCTATGCCGACAAGAGTGATTGGATTGTAAAAAGAACTGGGGAATAGACGTTTCATGGAATAACCCTAAGCGCTCAGACCATTTCGTTTCGTTTCAAGAGCTCTTCGCGCCCAAAACTTACGCAGCGAAGTTAACACAACTCAACGAGAGTTGCCAGCAATTTTTTTGCCCATCATCTGTAAGCAAACAACATGGCGTAAATAATCCACACAACTGTACCAAAGCCAATCGCGAGCGCAGTCCAGCCAAACACTCGCACAGCGCGGATAACGATTGGAGGATATGGCTCGACGAGGTAGTTCTGAAGCTGACCGCTCTTCAGCAGAGCCTCGTACTCCGCCGGTTTGTCACGCTTGAATTCCTCCAGTTCCATCCGACCGGTAAACACAACGATGTCCATCGGAAACTTCTCGGGCCGCAGGTGCGTGTTGAAGAAATGGACCGTGAAGATGAACCCGACAGCAAGCAACGCTTCATCGCTATGAATGATGGTAGCAACGTTCAGAAATGAGCCAGGAATGAGCCTTGTGAAGAACTCAGGGAACCACAGCATCAATCCCGTCGAGCCAATCACGAAAACTCCCCAGAACACAGCAAAGTAGTCGAACTTCTCCCAATACGTCCAGCGACCGTACTTGGGGCGAGGTCCCTTGCCAAGGAACCACTTGACGTTGCCGATGAAATCATGAAGGTCCTTTTTATTGAACACCATGGAATCCGGGCCGAACAGCATTGCGCGCCAATTCCGATGCTCCTTGCGTTTCTGTCGAACCAGATCGACAACATGGGTAGTAAACAAGCCTATCATCACAACCGCTGCAAACCGGTGAATGTATCCGGCCGATTCAAAGCCGCCAAGCAACCACGACAGAAACACCGCCCAACTTGTATAAGAGAATTTCAGCGTCATTCCGGTGAGAGCAAGACTCATGAAGCTCACGATCATGAGAATGTGGAGTGTCCGGTTGAGACGCGTGAATCGGAGGAATTGCTTCTCTTCCGAACTCCGCAATAAGTTCTCTTGGGGCTCTGCTGGCTTCTGCCCGGCGTTTGCAATTGGTTCCTTTTGTGTCCCGGTTTCCTTTACGGGTTGCGATTCCATCTCATCAGCCATGTGGTTCTGATTTTCCCTTTCTCTGTTCCCTCTTCATCCGCAACGCCCGCGGAAGCCAGAGCAATGTGTGAACACCTCCGAGCACGAACGTGCCCACGAGCAGCGACGTCATTCCCCAAAAGGTCCAGAAGAGAAACGGGTACTTCTGCGGGTCATGATGAGTCGCGTGGGTGAGGTAACCCGCAAATCGTCGCGTTGCACCTGCATGACATTTCTGGCATGTTCCCACAACATTATCGTGGCTGAGATGCGACTTGGGGTCGGCAACGGGGAGAATGTCGTGAGCGCCGTGGCAGTCGTAACACTTGGCTGTCTTCGTGTAGCCGAGCTGGGAAACTTTGCCGTGGTAAGTGTCGAAATACGTTTTGGCGATATCTTCATGGCAACGCCCGCATTTCGTCATGATGTCCAGCTTAAATCCCTCCTCATCGGTACGGCTGATCGTGTGCGAGGTGTGGCAATCATTGCACACAGGAAGCGCCTTGTCTGTTTGACCCACCTTGGTGTAGTGAATACTCTTCTCAAACTGTTCCTCTATACCATGATGACAACGACCGCAGGTTGCAGGAACATTTTTCGGATTGACGCTTGACGCTGGATCGGTCTTTGGCAAAACACTGTGTGCGGTATGACAGTTTGTGCACGTTGCTGTCACTGTCAACCCGCTTTTCATCAGACCTTTGCCGTGAATGCTCTCCGTGTAGTGTTCGATGATCTCATGTTGAGTGCCTGTATATCGCACTGCGGCTTTCTGTCCTTCCCGATGACATTGGGCGCACAATTGGGGAATGTTTGTTGCAAACGTCGGAGACACTGGTTCAAACTTTCCCTTCACGCCATGCGTTCCATGGCATTCCTTGCACGTCGGTCCATTGGGATCGTTTTTCGCAACAAGCTTTCCATGCATGCTTACCTGATACTGCTGACCAATTTCGGCATGGCACGATGCACAATCGACTTTCTTCGTGATCGTTTCACACGGCCGCACACGCGATGCATTGACCTCGGAATGACATTGGCTGCACGCCGTTTTCGCATGACGCGAATGGCTGAGATCGGCGGCGCTGACAACGAGCGAACGACCATCTTTGGATGCGTGGACATCATCCCGTTCATGGCAACGCATGCAATCCTTGTCCGCCATTCCCTGCGTGTAGAATACTTTTCTGATTTTGTGTGGCTGGTGGCAATCAATACATGCTGGCAGCGTGTGCGCTTGCTTCTCCCACAACTCTCCTTTGATCACTTTGCGATGAACAATCTCTATCTGTGCATGACATTTCGTGCACGTTGCGGCGATATTCTTCCGCGCAATGGATGATGCAGGG
>JBGPGQ010000362.1:0-3421 GCA_041483995.1 Bacteroidota bacterium | reverse complement strand
GTGCGCGTCGCGGCATTTTCCTCGCGTTTCAGTATCCGGTTGAAATTCCAGGCGTGAGCAACTCGTACTTTCTGAAAGCCGGCTACAACGAAATCCGAAAATTTAACGGCCTCGATCCCCTTGATGCGATGGAATTCCTGACCCTCGTAAAAGAGAAGATGAACATCCTTCACATTGACCAGAGCCTGCTCAATCGACCGGTCAACGAAGGTTTCTCGGGTGGGGAGAAGAAGCGCAACGAGATTTTTCAAATGGCAGTGCTTGAGCCGAAGCTGGCAATCCTTGATGAGACAGATTCAGGATTGGATATCGATGCGTTACGCATTGTGGCAGATGGCGTTAACAAGCTGCGTACAAAGGACAATGCAACCATCGTTGTGACGCACTATCAGCGTCTCCTGAATTATATTGTTCCCGATTATGTGCATGTGCTTGTGGACGGACGCATAGTGAAGTCCGGCGGCAAGGAACTTGCGTTGGAGCTTGAGGAAAAAGGATATGACTGGCTCAAGGACGAGGTTGAACCGGTGATGGTGAAGGGAGCACGCTGACCGATGATCAAAGCAGTAGAGCAAAAAACAGATTGGTATCAGGCCGAGTTCAGGGAGTTTGAGAAGAACCTGAATGGCGAATCGGCGTCCAGTATCCATGCGATCCGAAAAGAGGCACTCTCACGGTTTGTTGAGCTTGGATTTCCTACAACGCAAAACGAGGAATGGAAGTATACCAACATCGCTCCGATTGCGAGGATCAATTTTAGCGCGATTCATCAGGCTGATAACATAACTAACAAGCAAATCGAAGCTTTCAGTCTTGGCAAATTGAAATGTAATCGACTTGTCTTCGTGAATGGACGGTACGCCGCCAAGCTCTCAACAGTTGTCGGATTACCAAAGAGCGCCAAGATCGGCAGTCTAGCAGCGGCTTTGAAGGCAGACGATGCGATGTTGAATGAGCATTTAACGCGATACGCTTCGTTCACCGGGGATGCATTCACAGCACTTAACACGGCATTCCTGCAAGACGGTGCATTTGTATCGATTCCCGATAATGTAATCGTGAACGAGCCTATCCATTTGTTATTCATATCAACACGTAAGGATACAGCTTTTGTCTCTCATCCGAGAAATCTCATTCTTGTCGGAAAGAGCAGCCGTGCTTCGATCATTGAGAGTTATGTACACACTGGAAGTGGATCATATTTTACCAATGCAGTGACAGAAATTGTGGCTGGTGAGAACTCGGTTGTTGAGCATGACAGGTTGCAGAATGAAGGAGATGAGTCATTCCACGTAAGTGCTGTTCACGTGCATCAGAATGCTCACAGTAACTACACATCCAATTCAATATCGCTTGGTGGTTTGCTCATACGAAACAATATCACGGTTCTGCTTGATGCAGAAGGCATAGAATGCACGTTGAATGGTCTCTCGCTCGCGACCGCGCAGCAGCATATCGATAACCATACGACCATTGATCACGCGAAGCCACACTGCAACAGTCATGAGCTCTACAAATGCATTCTTGACGGAAAATCCAGGGGCGTCTTCAATGGAAAGATCTTCGTACGCAAAGATGCTCAGAAGACCGACGCGAAGCAGACGAACAAAACGCTGTTGCTTTCAGATGATGCGACCATTGATACAAAGCCCCAACTTGAGATTTTTGCGGATGATGTCAAGTGTACGCACGGAGCAACTGTCGGGCAGCTTGACGACGAGCAGGTATTTTATCTCCGCTCCCGCGGAATGGGACTGGAACTTGCACGCAATATTCTGACTTCTGCTTTTGCTGGAGATGTTCTTAACCGTATTCATGTCGAGCCGTTCCGGGAACAACTCGAGAATTTGATTCAGGCGAGACTTCAACAGAAGGTTGCCAAATAGGGATCGTGATGCATATTGAAGATGACATATTTGTTCCGACCGCCATGGATCAGTTAAGCACGATCCATAGTTGCAGGCACAATTTCCCACTCCTGAGACAAAGTGTCAACGGCAAACGTCTGGTCTATCTCGACAATGCTGCGACAAGCCAGAAGCCGCAGGTCGTGATTGATACGATCATGCGTTACTACGAGGCGGAGAACTCCAATATCCATCGTGGTGTCCACTATCTGAGCGAACGGGCTACGCGCGCGTATGAAGCGGCTCGCCTCAAGGTTCGGCAATTCTTGAATGCATCCGGCGTTGAGGAAATTATCTTTGTCCGCGGCACAACGGAAGGCGTCAACCTTGTTGCGCAGACCTATGGACGACAAAATGTGAAGGGTGGAGACGAGATCGTCATATCAGCAATGGAGCATCACTCCAACATTGTGCCGTGGCAGATGTTGTGCGAAGAAAAAGGTGCCAGGCTTCGCATCATCCCCATCAACGATGCCGGCGAGATTCTGATCGATGAATATGAAAAACTGCTGAACAGCAAGACCAAGCTTGTATCAATCGTCCATGTTTCCAACGCTCTTGGTACAATCAATCCGATAAAACAAGTGATTGCGACGGCACACGCACGCGGTATCCCGGTGATGGTTGATGGTGCTCAGGCCGTGCCACACATGAAAGTTGATGTTGTGGATTTGGATTGCGACTTCTACACATTCTCATCTCACAAAATGTTTGGTCCAACCGGCGTTGGTGTGCTGTACGGGAAGGCAAAGCTCTTGGAGGCCATGCCGCCGTATCAAGGTGGTGGAGATATGATTAAGTCGGTGACATTTGAAAAGACGATCTATAATGACCTTCCGTACAAGTTTGAAGCAGGCACGCCGAATATCGCAGGGGGGATCGGTCTTGGCGCCGCAATTGAGTACATGAACAAAATGGATATGCAAGCTCTTGGCTCGTATGAACATGATCTTCTCCAATACGCAACGGGAAAGCTGTCGAGCATCGACGGCATTCGTATTATCGGAACAGCGAAGGAGAAGGCAAGTGTACTGTCGTTTGTGCTTGATGGAGTTCATCCACATGATATCGGAACGATACTTGATGACGAAGGAATTGCAATCCGTACCGGACACCATTGCGCTCAACCGGTGATGCAACGCTTTGGCGTACCGGCAACTGCAAGAGCATCATTTGCATTCTACAATAACAAGGAGGAAATCGACATTCTTGCCGATGCTGTCAGGAAAGTAAAAGAGGTGCTTGCCTGATGTCTGCCCTGCGTGATTTATACCAGGAGACAATCCTCGATCATAACAGAAGTCCGCGTAACTTCCGCAAACCGGAAGGGACGAACCGGACAGTTGAAGGCTATAATCCCTTGTGCGGAGATCATTACACCCTGTATCTCACGCTTGAGAACAACGTGATCAAGGAAATTGGATTCCAGGGAGCCGGCTGCGCCATCTCAAAAGCATCGGCTTCGTTGATGAGTACGATACTCAAAGGAAAAACAAAGGCTGAGGCAGAGATTT
>JBGPGQ010000361.1:0-3427 GCA_041483995.1 Bacteroidota bacterium | reverse complement strand
GGCATTGTATGATGAACAGAAAAAGGTTGTTACGAAATACGATGTGCCGTCGATGCCGTCAGCAATTATCATTGATAGGCACGGCATAGTAAGATTTATACATGCCGGATATACCGAGAACGATCTGGCTCAATTTAGGAAAGAAATTGATGCATTACTCTGAAAGGAGCACGATGAAACTTTGCTTGTTGGCCATTGCTGCTACGGTATTCGTGTCGGTATTGTGCGGGTGCCAGACAGTGAAATCGTACGAGCGCGAAAAACTCGCCGATCCGATCATGGAGAGGAAAGATCAATTTGCGAAGCAGACACTTGAACAAAAATTTTTCTCTACGCGTGAAGGAAGTATTGGTGGTGCTGGTGGTATTGGTGGTGGGTGTGGGTGTGCAAAGTAGAGCCACACAAACAAGGTAATCGATGCCGAAACGAATGAAATACATATTGCTCTTGACTCTTTCTGCGACGCTGTTCCGCACCCATGCATTTGCAGATGGGGGTGATCAGATGGGATTCACCACCTACTACTTTTCCGATAGCGGTGAGAATAGCGTCATAACCACATCCTTCAATCTTGCAAAGAAACTCCTCCAGCAGACGGTGTTTCTTATCGATGTGGAGCTGGACAATGTTACTGTTCCGGCGGTAACGGCTGTGACTGGAGCTACCAGACCGCAGCGTCGCAAGAGTGAGCCATTTGAGAAAAGCCGCGGACAAGTTATCGTCGGTGTTGAGCAGGGGTTTGGCCAGGATCTGACAGTTGCCGGCAATTTCTATCGCAGCCAGGAAGTGGATTATACATCGAATTCAGCCATCGGAACCGTCAGCACCGAATTGTTCGACAAGAACACAACAGTGACTGTGCGCGGCCAGTACAATTCAGACAAGGTTGGGAAGATTACCGATGCAGGTGATCTCATCAACAAGAAAAAGAACACATACACCGGTGCGCTTACGGTGAGTCAACTCCTTTCGCCGACAACCGTGTTGGATGTAGGCTACGACTTTGTCCATATTCAAGGATACCAGAGCGATCCGTACCGGATGGTCAAAGTGTTTGATTTGAACGGGGTGTCTTCAACGGCTGATGAGCTTCATCCGGCAAAACGTACACGTCATGCCGGCTCGGGAAAAATCAGCCAGCTCATTCCATCAATTCGCGCTTCAATTATTGGAAGTTACCGGTACTACTTCGACAGTTGGTCGGTGCACTCTCATACCGCAGAGCTTAAGCTGAACAAATACATCGTCAACGATCTGGTGTTCGGAGTTGACTACCGGTACTACGCGCAAACTGCGGCGTATTTTTATCGAGAGAAATACGTTGGCCCTGAATTCCAAAGCACGGCGTTGAGAACGGCAGATTATAAGTTGAAGGGTTTCGGTTCGAATAATTTTGGTTTTAGCTTGACATTCCTCCTTCGAGGCCTGGCGAAGTCCAACCCGGACCTTGAATTCTTACAAAACTCGTCCATTGAGTTGATGTATTTCAGGTATTTCAATGATCTGGATTTCTCGGCTGATATTGTCCAGGCGAGCGTAAAATTTTCTATCTAACAATACGACGATCATCGTATTACTTACTGGGGAGGAACATATGAAACGGATACAGCTATTGTTGGCGGTCGTGAGTGCAGTTGGAATAACGAGAGTGTACGCAGGGGAAGCTGCATCACCGGATAAACTCGGGGCGCACTGGGCGCGTGTTTCCGACCAGGCGCAGATCCAGCTCATCATTGATGAAGCGCGGTCTGTTGCCGCGGGGCGAAGCAGCGAGAGAATCGTGGGGAAACACGTCGCCCCTAGTTTACAGATTCCCTCTGCGACAGAATCGCACCCAGGTTCTCGTGACATCGGAACAGCGCAGCGCGCAAGAATTACCGTCACTGGGAATAATGCCGCAGCGGAATTCACCTCCGGTGAAAAACTATTGTTTGAGAAAATCAACAATACATGGCGTATTGCCGGTGGAGCAATGAAGGTATTGGAAAATGCATCAAGTCCTTCCATCACTTCTGCGATGGGAAGCGGAGTTTCTGTCGGCGAAACCTTCATAAACACGCCGGTGAGTCGTGAGCATGGTATTGACCGCTTAACGCGGGAGGTGACAACGGAAAAGATTGATCGTGCGTTGTTTTCCGTACCGGACAAGACAACTTCGTACTACTACGCTCATTACATGAACAGTGCACCGTACGTCGAAGCAACGTACATACAGTTTGTTACGGATCCCGAGTGGAACCGGATCATCTATGGAAACATGAATCGCTGGCTGAAATCGTACGAGAACGTCAAGGGCCCATCATCCATTACTGCCGATGCTGATGGGCGTGTTTTTGTTGGCGAAACCGGAAACAAGCGCGTCACTGTTCTCCGTGTAACCGGCGCGGGGAATGATGCAAGTCTCCGGCCTCAGTTCTTTATCGAAGGGATGACCAGCCCGTCCGATATTGCACTGGACGATCGGGGAACTCCGCTCCAGACGGCCGATGATAATCTATACGTTGCTGATGCGGCAACGAACAAGATCTTGAAATTCTCGGTCGGTGCGTCGAGTGCATCGCTTATTGCAACGTTCGAAGGTTTTGACTCCCCAACTGCGATTGTCGTCGGCAAATGGAATGGCGCCAGCAACGGACTTCTCTATGTTGTGGACAAGATTGCCAAGCGCATTCGAGTCTTTGAAGACCTTGGCAGCGAGCTCTCCCTGATCAAGGAAGTCAACGGAGACTACACTCAGTACTTCAAGTCGATTAAGACAGATCACTTTGGGAATATCTACGTTGTTGATAACGTCAATTCCCAGATACTAAAGTTTACTTCTTCTCTTGAGCTGTTGGATGTTCAGGGTGGAGCAGACATGTTTGCCGCGCTTGGTAATGTTGATATTCCGTTTGGTAAAATCGCGGTTGATGGAGAAGGGACGTACTGGGCAGGATTCGACCAGATGTTTGCAGTAGAACAATGGAGTGAATCCAGCGGCGCGCAACGGCGCACGCTCGGACTCCGCATGAAGAATATCAACTTCCGGACAGATGACGATATCAGTGCAATTAGCAACGTATTTACGTTGACTGATTTTGGTGATGTGAACGTGCGTGTGTATGACAATGATAATCGGCTTGTTCGTAATTTGGGTTCATCCTGGATGGTGTCTGGTGGAAAGAACATAGTCTGGGATCGGCGTGATGATGACGGTGCCCAGGTTCCCTCCGGAAACTATCGGTATGAAATAGGAGCGAAGTCTGCATACCGCGATGAACCAACAATCTCCGTGACACGGTTCTATCTGCCGTTGTATTATTCGGAGGATTGTGGCAGTGCAAACCGGCAGGATGATTCGCACCTCGTTCAGGGAAGCGCTGTCGTGTGGGGGTCGGAGCCTTCACAGACGACGAACGAGCATGCATCATCCGTGCAGTACAGGTTT
>JBGPGQ010000360.1:0-3443 GCA_041483995.1 Bacteroidota bacterium | reverse complement strand
ATAACTTGTTTTGCGTCAGGTTTGCAACCGCAAGCGGAAGTATTTCAGGCGTCGTCGGCCAGAACCCGGTTGTTCCAACCTCCGGAGTCATTGTCCATGTGATTGGTTTTGTCGTGTCGCCGAACATGTAGTCGTCCGAATTGCCCCGTGTGGAGTAGGCAACGGTTTGCTGATCTGTGCCATTTGTAAAATGATTATCAAACGTCATATCGTATGTCCATGCCCGGTACACCAACGAGTCGCTATTTTCGGCTGAGAGATATCCAAAAGGATAGATGAGATAATTACCATAGGTATGGTAGTTCAGACACGTCTTGATCTGGTGTGTGCGCATGAAATTATCAATGGCCTGGTTCTCTGGTTCAGAGAATGCTGTCGGTCCCCGATACGTGTCGCTGCTCGTACTTGTGCTTGATCCACCGTTGTTTGCGTTCCACATATACGTTGGTCCATAATTCCTGTTGGGGTCAACCCCGAATGTGCCATCGCCATTAGTCCGTCGATTTTTCCGCCAAAGGCCTCCACCGCCAGGGTTTGTCGTTTGATTGTAGACATATCCATCGGGGTTCTGAACAGGAATAAACCACATCTGCCGGTTGTTCACCAGATATGTCGCCTCAGCGTTCGTTCCGTAGCCTTGTAGCAGCCACCACATGTAGTAGAGAATAGACATCATCCCCTCCGGTTCGCGAGCGTGATGAACGCCGGTATAGAGGACTTCAGGTTCCGCCTCGTTCACGGAAGGGTTGTCGGAGATTTTCACGGCCCACAGTGCCCTGTTTTCCCGGGTTGTGCCGATCGAATCCCGTACGGTAATCAAACCGGGGTACAGGAGGCGCATTGAATCGAGTTGTTGTATCATTTCTGCAAACGTGTAATATCCCCCCATGCTGCCATACCCGAAACCAAGTGCGTTGGCGGGCTCCGGTGTGAGCCGGCCTGCGTAGTACGCCGCGAGATCGTCGATCACGATCTGGTATGAAATGCCTTTCGAAGAGAGCTGCTTGAGTTCATACTCCCCGGCAGTGAATTCCATATTACCGCCGATCTTTCCGGTCACTCCTTCATAGTCAATTCCCGTCGACCAGATTTGACTGAGAACGGTCCTGTCGGGAACAAATATTCTAATCTGTTTGAATTTGTCCTCAGCGTGAACCGAGACGGTAATACAGAGAACGGCAATGAAAAACGCTACGCGGAATTTCATAGGAGATATTCCCTTAAATGAGGAAATGAGACGCAGTGTATGATATGTGTGCTCGCATGGATTATCAGTGCAATGATGTACTACTTGAGCAGCAGCAGTTTCCTTGTTGCGCTGAAACTCCCTGCCTGAAGGTGATAAAAATATACGCCACTTGCGATCTGCGCGCCGGAGTTGTTCCTGGAGTCCCATCGCACCGATCTGCTCCCTGCTTCTTGATATTCGTCCGCAAGCGTTTTGATTTCACGCCCGTTAACATCATAGATTTTCAGAGTAACTTTGCCGGCGGTCGGCAACTCATACCTGATGATTGTACTTGGATTAAAAGGATTCGGGTAGTTCTGGTCGAGGGAGAATTCGGTTGGTAGCTCCGTTGTGTAGGAGATCCCGCTGACGGTTGTGTCTATTGAGGTGAGCGATCGTTCATAGATGCCGTTGCCGAATGTCGCTGCACGAAGAATCCTGTTGCGTTTCGAGATTGCGAGGTCGACGACCATTGCCTGAGGCATTCCTGTAGCGAACTGGTGCCAGCTTGCTCCACCATCGAGCGTGCGAAACACACCAAGGTCTGTTCCGACATAGATATGGCTCGGATACGCCGAATCAACAACGACCGATTGTGTCGGAATATCCGGAAGGTTCGACGAAATGTCGATCCAGTTTTGTCCGGCGTTTGTGGTCTTGAAGACATGCGGCACGCCGTATCCTGAATATGTAAGATATGCGATTTGACTTGAGTTTTGATCGAATGAAATGTCCGTTGGATACCGGCTCGGAAGGGAGCCTGTCACGTTTGTCCAGGTTCCCCCCCTGTTGTAAGAAACAAAGATTTGGAACAGCGGTGTTGCGCCGATATTTCCACTGCCCGTTCCGACGATGACAGTGTCTGCGCTTTTGTACGAGACGCCGATGCAGGCGAGCATCACCCCGTTGAGCGATACGCCTCCATTGGTGGCCGACCAACTGGAGCCTCCGTTGGTGGAGATATACGGCGTTAGCGCTCCGGCATACAATATCTGCGGGTCCGATGGCGCTATCGCAAATGGAGCAATGAAATTTGCGTTTGTGCTGCCCGTTGCCAATCCGGTGGTGATATCAAACCAGTTATTGCCGCCATCCGTCGATTTTGCCAGCGCAAGGTACACGTATTCTTCGTAGAGCGTTTGGGCGTCGGTGGGATCGATTGCGCACCATCCGCCATCGCCCCCGAACACTTTGCTCCATGTGTTGCTGCCGAAATACTTGACCGTCCCATTATCCTGCAAGCCACCGATGGCAATCAGCGAATCGGTGTCAGCATTTGCAAACCCATTGTAAAACTGTGTGGTCTGGAAGCCACCGTTTCTGCCGGCAAATGATTCTCCGCCGTCCGTCGATTGAAAGACGCCACCATCGCAACCGAAGTACATGATGTTGGGATTGGTGGGATGAAATATCATCGCGTGATGATCTGCGTGAGCGTAGTTTGCAGGGCCTTCTGGTCCGCCGGGAGGCACGATGAGATCATATCCAAAATTCCAATGACTCTTTATTGTCAGGGTGGCGCCGCTTGCCGTTGATTTGTAGATATCAAGCCCGGAGGCGTACACAAGTGCCGGGTTCGTTGGATGAACCGCCACAACATTGTCATACCAGCCCTGGGCGCTCATGTAGTTCGTTGTGGACATCGACGTCCAGTTTGTGCCGCCGTTGGTGGTGCGGTACAGTCCAAGAGTTCCCGATGATGACGCATTGGAGATCCCCGCATACACAATTTGTGGATTCGACGGCGAGATGGCGAGCGCTGTTCTTCCGAAATTGGTTGTGGGAAGTCCGCCCGCAAGCAGCGTCCACGATGTGCCGCCATCGGTGGACTTGTACAAGCCAGGGTTCGGCGTCGAGTTTCGCTGACCGCATGAAACATACAGAATGGTTGTGTCGACCGGGTTGATCGCAATATCCATTGCCATAAGTACCGTGTTAACCCGCGTCCATGTTGCCCCTGCGTCTCTGCTGCGGTACGTTCCCTCTGTTGTTGCCGCGAACAAAGTGTTCTGGTTAAGAGGATTGATGATCACCCTTTCCACTGCGGTGATGTCGGAGAAATTCCATGTCAAGGCGGTTTGAAACCACGTCGCTCCGGCATCGGTGGATTTCAGAATTCCCATACCATAGCTGCTGCGCGCTCCCGGGGTGCCGACCTGCGCACGTTGGTAGATGCTGCCTACTTCTCCGGTACCGATGTACATGATATTCGGGT
>JBGPGQ010000359.1:0-3451 GCA_041483995.1 Bacteroidota bacterium | reverse complement strand
TTGCCCGTTTTCACTGCACAAAAGCCGCACGAGCGTGTACAGACATCGCCGAGTATCATGAACGTGGCTGTGCCGGAGTTCCAGCATGCCGCCATGTTCGGGCAGCGCGCTTCTTCGCAGACCGTGTGCAATCCATGTTCACTGATAAGGTTCTTGAGACGGGAGTAATTCTCACCGGAAGGCACGTTCACCCGCAACCAGTCGGGGCGACGTGGCCGGGGTGGTTCTGCTGCTATTTCCTGGATGATGAATTCCATAATAAACCCCTCCCCGACCCTCCCCTTGTGAATAAGGGGAGGGTGGGAGTGACCTTAGAATTTTAGTGACGTATCAAAGCTCTGTAAATTACCAAGGTAATAACCACAACGGCACAAAGACACTACGACCATGAAATAACCCATTCTAAAAAATCTTTCTTTGTGCCTTTGTGTCTTTGTGGTTAAGACCCAAGGGCTTAGAATTTCAGTGACGTATCAAAGTTTTGCAAGTTCTGCACAATCTCTTCAAGGAACATTCCACCCAGCGCGCCGTCAACGATCCGGTGATCGAACGAGAGAGTGAAATATGCCATCGACCGGATTGCAATTGCATCGTCAATCACGGCAACCCGTTTCTTGATTGCACCTGTGCCGAGGATTGCCACCTGCGGCTGGTTGATGATGGGCGTTCCGATCATCGTTCCGAACACGCCGTAGTTCGAAATCGTGAACGTGCCGCCCTGGATATCATCCGGCATTAGTTTCTTGGTGCGCGTACGAATGGCAAGATCATTCACCGCGCGGGCAAACCCGAGGAAATTCTTTTCCTCCGAATGCTTGATGACCGGAACTATCAGGCCATTCTCCGACGCAACAGCAATGCCGAGATTGATGAAGTTCTTCTTGATAATCTTGTCGCCTTCAATCGACACATTGACAAGCGGATACTTTTTGATGGCCTTCACGACCGCTTCAACGATGTACGGCGTGAACGTGAGTTTGAATCCTTCCTTCTTCTCAAACTCGGCAGCTTGCTGTGTCCGGTGCTTGACGATGTTCGTCATATCCACTTCATGGATGGCGGCAACATGCGGCGAGGTCTGCACGCTCTTCACCATATGTTCGGCCATTTTCTGGAGAACGTTGCTCATCTGTAGAATGTCGTGCCCCGGAGCGGGATACTTCGCTCTGAGCTCGGGCACTTCAACGGGTTTCGCTAAGATTCCAACAGGTACTGGCCTTTGCGTCTGGATAGGCGCTGGCTGCGATGACATTGCGGGCATAGGAGCACCGGATTTTCGGGCCTCAACGTATGCGAGAATGTCCTTCTTTGAAACACGGCCTTCTTCTCCGGTTCCTGGAATCATTTCAAGTTCGCTCATTGAGATCCCCTCGGTGCGGGCGATGTTCAACACGAGCGGCGAGTAGAACCGACCGGCAGCCGGCTTTGCAAGCTGTTGAACGGGCGGAGGAATCGGGATGGAAGGCGTTGCCGTCTGGACAGGTTTCGGCGCGGCAGCGGGCGCAGCTTGCTTCGGGGCTTCCGCAACAACGGCGCCACCGTCCGTCTCAAGATAAGCAATGACAGTGCGGACAGGAACGGTCTTCTGTTCTTCAATTACAATCTGCGCAAGCACACCTGCGGCAGGAGACGGGATCTCGGAATCCACTTTATCAGTACTGATCTCCAGCAGTGTTTCATCTTTTTTGATTTTATCCCCTACCTTCTTGTGCCATTTAACGATCGTACCTTCGGCAATACTCTCCCCCATTTGCGGCATCACGACTTCTACTTTTGCCATACCATCGATCCTTTATGATAAAATGAAATGCCTAGAACTTGCTGAGCTCCCTGAGAGCTTTTACAATCTTATTGGTGTCCGGAAGAAAAAACTCCTCGAGCGTCGGTGCAAACGGCACCGGCGTGTCCAGCGATGCAACACGTTTGATCGGTGCATCAAGGTACTGGAACGCGTTCTCCGAAATCCGCGCCGCTATCTCGGCGCCAATGCCTCCAGTCAGTGTTGCTTCATGAACAATTAACACCTTGCCTGTTGCCTTCGCTGATTCCACGATCAATTCCATATCAAGCGGACTGAGCGTGCGCAAATCCACGACCATCACTTCAACACCATCTTCCTTTGAAAGAATCTCCGCCGCCTCAAGAGAGTGGTGAACTGTCGATCCATACGTAATAATCGTGATGTCGGTGCCGGGGCGCTTTACGTCTGCCTTTCCCAACTCAACGACATACTCACCGTCGGGCACTTCGCCTTTGATGCGGCGGTAGAGATACTTGTACTCGAAGTAGAGAACCGGATTATTGTCTCGAACCGCAGCCTTCATTAATCCCTTGGCATCATAGGGCGTGGATGGCGCGACAATCTTGAGGCCGGGGACATGGAAGAACCATGCTTCAGGATTCGATGAATGATACGGCCCGCCATGAATGTATCCGCCACTCGGCAGTCGCACAACCATCGGCACTGGCAGATTCCAGCGGTAGTGTGTCTTAGCAGAATTGGTAACAAGCTGATTGAACCCGCATGTCACGAAATCCGCAAACTGCATCTCGGCAATGGGTCGCATGCCAACAATTGCAGCCCCGGTCGCCGCACCAATGATCGCCGCTTCCGCAAGCACGGTATCAATGACCCTTTCTTCTCCGAAGTGTTTGAGAAATCCCTTCGTTGCCTTGAACGCACCACCGTATTCGCCGATATCTTCTCCCATGAGGAACACAGATGAATCGCGCTCCATCTCTTCCCACATTCCCTTCGAGATGGCTTCAATATAGGTGATCGTTGCCATTATGGTGCGTACACTCCCTGAGAGGCTTCTTCTCCCGGAGGATAGTTGCTTTGTTCAGCAAACGCTACCGCGTCTTCAATTGCGGCGGCAATCTTCTCTTCCATCTGCTTCTTGTTCGCCTCGTTCAGTACGCGGTCGTTGGTGAGAATCCTTTCATACTTGTCGAGCGGATCCTTCTTCTTCCACTCTTCAATCATTCCTTTGGGAACGTACGATGCATCATCCGACGCCGAGTGCCCGTGCATCCGCATCGTTATGGTCTCGATGAGAGTCGGTCCGTCACCTCTGCGTGCGCGGTCAACCGCTTCGCGGCACACTTCATACACTTTTGTCAGATTCGTTCCGTCAATTGTAACGCCGGGTATGCCGTACCCGACCGCCCTGTCTGAAAGTTTCTGTGCGGCAAATTGTTTTGAATTGGGAGTCGAATATGCAAACTGGTTATTTTCGATGATCAACACAAACGGGAGCTTCATCACTGCCGCCATGTTCAATCCCTCGTGAAAATCTCCAATGTTGCAGCCGCCATCGCCGATGTAGTTCATGACAACGGCATTCTCCTTGCGCATCTTTGCAGCGAGTGCAACGCCAACTGCAACGGGAATCATCGCGGCGAGATGGCTGACATTTCCATAAATTTTGAGTGATGGATCGGCGTAGTG
>JBGPGQ010000358.1:0-3456 GCA_041483995.1 Bacteroidota bacterium | reverse complement strand
CCGGCAATTGGGCCAGAATAGATTTCGCTTCTTCTGTTTCATCAAGTTGATCGGCGAGCGATGTCGGTGTTCCATCGTCTTCCTCGTCCTCAGTAGTCAGATAGCGCAGTGCCTTTTGAAAGTCATTGCTTTTCAGAAGTTTCCCACCGACCTGACGCGGCCTCGTCGCGGAATAGGGTGGAGGTCACGTGTCGGCTTTTCCGGGGAGGGGTAGGAAAAGATGTGGTCGAGAAGGCCGACCGAAACCTCGACCCCTCCAGAAAATCGAGACCATACGTTTTCAATTCCCGGACTAGGCAAAGAGATGGTCCATACCACATCCTACTTCGTGTTCAGCAGCGATACGCATTATCAGACATTTTGCGACCAATGCAATCCCCAACGCTTTGAGAAACACCTTAAAGTCACTTTGAAGATTGGTTTTCATCAATTCCGAGAGACTGGTGGAGATTATCCACTACTACCTTCTGAAATGCTTCGTGTCGACTCAGCGCAAAGTCCAAATACGAAAAATGCAGTCCAAGGAACTCCCCAAACCCACAATGTTGTCTTTTCCGCGGCGATCTCTCCAAGTTGGAAAGGTCCATTAGGGTACCTGTGGAAAAACTGAAGGCGTTGAGGACAAACCATTAGCTTTGCTACAACGATTTGTGCAAAAGGCGTCCTTCCCCAAAGGAGCAGGTATAGTTATGTGCTTTTGTCCAGTTCGTTGGCATTGCACCCGTGTTTCATTGTGAACCCTGAAATCCGCCAAGAGAACTCTGATCAAGAATCCATTGTTTTCCGTCGTACATGAGCTTGAACACCTTGGCATTAGGCACGTCTATTGTCCGATACTCAGATAATTCCATACCCTGAAGGTGAGCCAGCAGAATTCTCAGTGCAGTCTTATGGGAAACACCTATGAACTCCTGATCTTCAGAATTTTTGTGGCGCTTTTCGATCTCTTCCAAAAAGCGCTTCATCCTCGCCAAAACCACCTCAGGTTTTTCGGCACTGGGTGGCAAATGAACAAGCGGGTTTCGTGACCAGCTCTTGTAAAGTTCAGGGGATTTCTTTTGAACGTCTTTTCGCATCAAGCCATCCCATTTCCCAAAATCCATTTCGCGAAGATTATCGTCGGCAATAAATTCACTTTCTGGCACAAACCCTTGAACGATCTTTCCCGTTTTCATCGCTCTGCCCAGTGGGCTCGCAAATATGATTTTCACTTTTTCACCGAGAAAGAAACGCCCCACAGTGAGCGATTGCTCAATACCTTTTAGCGTGAGCTCATAGTCTTCAACACCAACAAATCTATCTTCACCTGCGACCGTCTCTGCATGCCTGACAAGATAGAGTACAGTTCTATGAATGTTGTCATCCAACTTCCCTGGAAGCCGGTCGGTACGTTGATATTGTTTGGAGAACATCCATGGCATTAGTATGTTCTTTTTCGTGCCTTTGATTCCATGATAGTCTATTCGTACAACACATCCATCCTCTAAATACAGAACAGCGCGTCGTATTTCGTCTGCACCCAAAGCTTTCAAATAATCGAAGTAGCGATTCATGGTTCCCCCGCTGTGAGCTTCACCAGCAACAAGAAGAACTGACTTCAAGTACTCAGACGGGATTCTCATGGGGAAAATGACATCATCAATTCTTCCGCGCTCCGACCAATTGTATCGTCTATCCAGCACAACTAGTGGTCTATGTCCGAAGCATCCTGATATCAACGCACCAAAGATAGCGCCACCCCTGCCAATACCGAAAATCAGAGACGGCATATAGTTGTCAACCACCATTTTGTTAGCAACATTGTTGGCGGCCTTCTGCGCGAGCTTCCAAGACAATCTTCTAAAAGGGAAGTATTTCTCGTATACGAACCACCCGAACCAGAATAACGATACAATACCAGAGATTATGCCAATCAGCTCAATTGCGCCCATTAGTTCTTTTCGATATGTGATTCGACAATTAACTAGAAGAGAAGAAAGCATTCACAAGAAATGCGATCCCGTTTTCTCTACGCCGCCAACCTCTTCGCCAACTCAATCAATTCTGTAATCGCATTCTCGCCAAACAAGGCGCAGGAATCGCGACTGGTCTGCGTTGTAGTTGTGTTCAAGAATGCATCGAACGCCTTGAGCATGTTTTCGTCGTCGAGGCTCAGCTCATCGCCAGTGGTTTCGTCATCCTTCGGCGTCATGTTGAAATGCTCGAAGTTCTCCCAGAAGTCCACGATAAGGAACTTGTCCTTCTCACGATTGGGGAGCCACTCCAAACGCTGGGATCAAGAAGTTGTGAGATTTTCAGATAGGGTTCCCTGTCAAGGTACTCCCCAAATCTTAGGATCAGTTGTGCCGATTCTCTTAGTCTATAGTCATGGATTTGAATAACAGCGAACGCAACACCAGCAAGCACGGCAAGATTCACTAGAACTTGGAGGACTTGCTTTACATTGGCGAAAACTTCTGTTAGTCTTTTTGTGTCACCTTGAGATCATTTGTTCATTTCCTTGGTTCTTCCATCGCTTGCAAGGGTGCAGGCATTGTCCATGTCAGCCCGCTTCAGCAAGATGACGACGAACACTTGTTCTATCGCAGAACAGAAACGCTTAGTTGTGAATCACTTGACATCCGTACCTGCGATTTCAGTTAGATATAGAGACCCGCATAGAAGCCCATATAGAGCGATTCGCGCGGATCGTTACCCCATCCCAAGTCTTTAGCTACTTGTTGTGCCAATTTTGCGTAGCGCTCATTCTCTCCCTTGCCACCGCGTCGTTCTTTGAGAGTAGCTAGCTGCCAATAAACGTGGAGTTTGCCCTGAAGGTATTGGTCCTTGTCTGCCTCGACCTCGAGCTCCAGAAGACGCGCCTCATTCTGATCAAGAGATCCCGCTTGCAGCACTTCAGCATCAAAGCGGTTGAAGAAATCTTCACTTTCATTTGCCTCTGCGATGACCTCACCAAGGAGTGATCTTGCTTGATCATCATCTCCTTTCATTAGTGCCAAGACGCTCCTGTTCGCCTTGATCATCGTGTGCAGGTATGCTTCTTTCGTGACCTTGAATATTTCCATGGCTTTGTCGAGCGACCTGCTTGCGCGCTCAAGATAGGTAGTCCGAGCCTTTTCAGCTAGAAGCGCCCCTTTCTGAACGCAGATTGCTGCATCATTGAGATAAGCATATGCTCTTCCCTGGATATCACCTTTTTCAAGACAAAGTACAATCGCCTTTTCAGAAGATTCGAGTGCTTCCTCCGTCGTTGAAGTGCACATGAGAGCAATCGCCCTGTTGACCGCGATCCGAGTGCCAGCCCTCGAGTCGCCTCTCTCCTCAAATAGTCTTTCGCACATATCAAGATCTGGTAGAGCCTTTTTGAATAATCCCTCGCCATCTCCATAGATCATATAAAGCAGAAAATGGGATAATGCCAATCCCTCCTTTTCATCTTGCCCTAATTCGCGGGCT
>JBGPGQ010000357.1:0-3484 GCA_041483995.1 Bacteroidota bacterium | reverse complement strand
CAATAACATCAATGGTCCCGTCCTTGAGCCCCTGGTGTATTGCCTCAACGTCTTCCCGCGTGCGAAGAGGCGGGTTCATTTTTGTGTTCGTGTCATACGATCTGACAACGTCATCAGTCAAAGTAAAGTGATGCGGAGTTACTTCGCATGTCACGTTCGTACCATTCGCCTTCGCCTGTCGCACTAATTCTGTCGCGCCTGCGGTGCTTAAATGCGCCACGTGATACTGGCCTTGCGTGTAACGAGTAAGCTGAATGTCCCGGTCCACCATGATGTCTTCCGCAACATCTGGCATTCCCGGCAACCCAAGCGATGTTGAGGTCACGCTCTCATTCATGACGCCACCCCTCGTAAGAGTGAGATCCTGTGCATGCTGGATGATGGGTTTATTGTACATTCTCGCATACTCAAGCGCTCGCCTCATGATCTCGGCACTATGAACAGGATCACCATCGTCAGTGAAAGCAATTGCACCTGCTGCGGCAAGTTCTGCAAGCGGTGCAAGGTGTTCTCCTTTGCGCCCCTTCGTTACTGCTGCAATTGGATAGACATCAACCAATCCGGCGAGCGCAATGCGTGCTTTATCCTGAATGAACCGGATCACCGATTCGTCATCAATCGCGGGATTTGTGTTCGGCATACAGCACACGGCCGTAAAACCTCCGGCGGCCGCGGATGTGCAACCGGTCAGGATCGTCTCTTTATGTTCGTAGCCCGGTTCTCGCAAATGGACATGCATATCAATAAATCCCGGGGCCACAACCTTATTCTTGAGATCGATAATTTCTGTGGAAGAGGGTGATGTAATATTCACCCCGATCTTTTCAATGCGTCCATCAATCACGAGAATATCTGTTGTTTCATCCAAACCAGACACAGGGTCAACCAATCTGCCGCCTTTAAGGAGTATCTTCATCGATTGTCAGTTCATTGTTCCGAGAAGGTACAACACCGCCATTCTTACGGCGACACCATTGAGTACTTGCTGGAGAATGAGTGAGTGTTCACTATCAGCAACGTCCGCCGAAAGCTCAACATCCCTGTTGATTGGACCGGGATGCATAATTGTAATTGGTCGATTTGCCTTTTCGAGTCTTTGTCTAGTAATACCGAAATAATTGTGGTATTCCCTTACTGAAGGAAACAATCTTCCAGCATCGCGCTCCATTTGTAGTCTCAAGACATTAAGCACATCCACTTCCGGCAACACTTCGTCAAGATGATGATGAACCTCGACTCCGAGCTTCTCTATTCCGCGCGGAATCATCGTCGCTGGCCCACATACCGACACTCTTGCGCCCATTGTCTTGAGTGCATAGATGTTGGATCGTGCCACTCTACTATTGAGCACATCGCCTACAAGGCAAATATGTAGCCCTTGAATCTTGCCAAATTTTTCCCTGATGGTGTACAAATCGAGCAACGCTTGGGTTGGATGTTCATGACTGCCATCGCCGGCATTAATGACGTTCGACCTGATCACCTTCGATAGATAGTGAGACGCACCCGCAGAAGAATGCCTCATCACCACCATGTCGATCTTCATCGCTTCAATGTTGCGTGCGGTGTCTTTCAGCGTTTCGCCTTTACTCACACTGCTACCGGCAGACTGGAAACCCAGCACATCGGCAGAAAGTCTCCGTTCCGCAAGCTCGAAAGAAATCCGCGTGCGTGTAGAGCTTTCAAAAAAAAGATTTACGATCGTTTTTCCCTGAAGGGGCGGGACTTTCTTGATTGGCCTCTCCAGCACTTCACGAAACGAGACAGCCGTATCAAGGATGTTCACGATATCTTCTTTCGGCATCCCATCTAATCCCAACAGGTGTCTGCTGTGAAGTGGCATGCGATTATTCCTCTACATCCATGAGCAGCACTTCATCCTGTCCATCGACTTCCTTCATGTGAACACGAATCGATTCTTCCAACGAAGTCGGCACATTTTTCCCAACGTAATCCGCTTTGATAGGCAACTGTCTGTGGCCTCGATCTATCAATACGGCAAGCTGTATCGACTGTGGTCTTCCAAGATCGATAAGCCCATCCAACGCGGCACGAATGGTTCGTCCCGTAAACAACACATCATCAATGAGTATGACATTCTTGTCACTAAGATTGAAGAGGATATCCGTTCCTTTCATCGTGGGCTGTTCGAGTTTTCCGAGGAGATCATCGCGGTACAGCGTGATATCGAGAGAGCCGAGGTTCAACTTTACATGTTCGATATCCTCGATTTTGCGGGTAATACGTTTTGCAAGAAACTCGCCTCTCGTTCGAATACCGACAATGACGATACTTGCTGCACCCTTGTTCTTTTCAAGAATTTCGTGAGCAAGTCGCGTCACGGTCCGTTCGAACCCCGCCTCATCAATTATTTTTGCTTTCACTTTTCTCATGAGCACAAAAAAACCTCCAATCCCACACATAAGGACGGAGGTTCATTGAAACGTTCTTCCCTGCCCAACTGGCTGGCAGGCGGCAATCGGTATTCGAATATCATGTGCTCCCTTCCCTGCCTCTCCGGGCAGGACTTAAAGGGTGATGAGAAATTTCTGAAGAATCTAGGATTAATATATTAAAGTTCTCGATCTTTTGCAAGCATCTCTGCTCAAGTTTCGCCGTCCTTCAATTACACCTTGTATTGGATTTTGTCCCGAGAAAACGAGAGCGAGACTAATCGAGTTATCGAACGCGGCAAAGGACAAATTCAAGTTTTTCTTTGGTGTCGATAAATAAGAATCGAATTGAGAGCCAGTAGAATGAGCAATCCGATATACGATGCTTTTTCGTACATCGTACCACTGAATCCTTCATTTATCCCATTAAACAATATCCAAAGAATGAAAACTATGTTCCCAACAACCGCAATATAACGAAACAGGTCATGCATTTTGAATTTCCCCTAATTATTTTGGCGCCAGCATCTCGACGTCGATAGGACAACGACTGCTATCGAGGAATGATCTGAAAGTTCTCGGCAATTGAATAGCCCAATATTGAAACAAACAAGAACAGAGTAAGAGCAATGGCTGCAAGATTCAATATCGTATTCTTTGTTCTTACCATCCCGACAAGTGTTCCATCTTCGCGAACAAACTTCAGCTTGAAAATAGGAATGGCATTTATGCCGAAGGCAATCACCAGTCCTCCGATGACAACTGCCGGATGGTCAAGAACACTCAACACACCTGTCCGTTCAAGCGCTTCATTGAACTCTGAAAAACCGAGCAACGACTGCGTAAGCCCGGCAACGACGATGATGCAGGCAGGAAGTAAAAACACGCAACCAACGAATGCCCGCCAATTGAACGATTTCTTTTCCATGATGTTCCTCCTTACTTATTATTTTTGTGGATTGATTGTGGAAGATCTGTTGTACGTGATTTGAGGTTTATAACAGCCCAGTGAACCGCAACGCCGGCATACACTCCAAGTAAAGCAGGGATGAATGCAATCAACGAAAGGATTCCTTCCGGTAGAATTGCAT
>JBGPGQ010000356.1:0-3492 GCA_041483995.1 Bacteroidota bacterium | reverse complement strand
GTCTCTTACTGACACTCTACCTGCAACTCTCCATCGCCAGCTGAGTCTGGCAGAAGGAGACTCTACGGACCGAGAACTGGAAGAAAATGGGGCTGTCAAGGTAGTAACCGCCTTAGCTTCAATCGACGGCGTCACTCTATTGACTCCTTTGCTAGAAGTACGCGGCTTTGGAGTAAAGATACTTTCTTCTGTCAAGGTCAATCGAGTGTACAATGCACACGCTCTAACTCATGTCCGGTCCAAAGGGGAACTTGTCGATGTTTCTCGCTTCGGCATGCGACACCTCTCTGTTCTGAGGTATTGCAAAATAGATCCCAGTGCCATTGGGGTCATTGTCTCTCAAGATGGCCAAGTGAGAGTTGTTACCACGATTGGCAAATCCATTTTTCTCTGGGATCAAATTCGACTTCTCCAATATTCCTCTAACGCGAAGAAATACTTCATGAACGAGCGACAAATGTTGGCAAGGCGTAGGCGATCAAAGAAGACACCCAAACTCGGATATGGTCCAATGCCAAAAACATTCGACAACCTATTGCATCATTCAACAGCAAAGCGCCCGCCTAACCAGCGGCTCCCGCCAAAGAGACGGCGGGTTTCGTCCCACTAACAACAGCGGGACTCAACAAGCTGGCTGACCCTTCGACTCACCTCCTTTGGAGGTTCGCTCAGGGCAGGCTCATTGACGTCGGCGAATTGAATTTGCTTAGGTGCAGTAGATCGTGAAGAGAAACAATCATAGGCTTGGTTGCTCAGGTCTACTCTGCAGCCCGCAGGAGCGGGATCCTCGATTCGATCACGCCGTGGCTGTGAAACGCTACGTCTGTCGAATCGGGACTTACCTGTCCGCCGGAAGCGATTTGCCGCTGAAGGCGGAGCCGCGTTTCGTTAGGCGGCACAACGGGCAGACATCAGCTAACATGTGAAGACATCGCCTGTGGTTGCGGCACCTTTGCTCCTTTGATGAGAAGCCAGAAGATTATCGGCACCTCTCCGAAATAAAGCGGCATCATAAATTGGGAAACAACGTGCGTGTAAGCAGGCAAGACGATGGAGGTAGAACTACTTGTGAGGTAGGCGATGCCCGCAACCATCAGCAAGATGCCAAGTATCCGAGGAAAAAAGCCTGACTTGATAACAAGGATGCCGAAAGGAAAAAGCCAAAGACCCCAGAATGCTGTAGTAACGGTAACTCCATTGCTGTGAAATCTGAGAAAGCCCAGCGCTAGAGCGTCCAGTTGGGGCTTGGTGAACACCGAAAGGTAGTCGCCGCCGCTGAGGAGTACCAGTGGTGCAAACTTATTGAGGAGGTTGGCAAGTGCAACGGCGACGCCAATTGATACCAATAGCACCATGAGCATTGCCTGACTCTTGTCGACGTCCTTGAGCAGCTTGTACAGGATCACTACCAAGAAGATAAAGATGATATGAGTAACCAAGCCAGTCAGAATGCTAATGCGGTACATGAGCTCGGCAGCGTTGATGTTGCGGGCCGTAGCTGCGGCATCGCTAGAAACCATGAAGACAGGAAAGAAGAACTCGCCGAGGATTGCGACTATCATAAACAGGAAGTACAGTACTCCTGCTCGACGCGCTGTTGCTTTAATCGTGTTCATGGGGCTTCTCCGATTGTTTGTAATTGCCAGTCGCATCTCATCTCACTGGCTGTTGGAGTAGGCGTCACCTCCATTCAGTCCGGTGAGCCAAATATGCTACGTGTCTGTGGGGTCGAAGTTTCGGTGTGCCTAACCAACGCTCCCGCCAAAGAGACGGCGGGTTTCGTCCCGCCAAGAACAGCGGGATGCTGAGAAGCGCACAAACAAACGTTCAACAAGCTGGCTGACCCTTCGACTCACCTCCTCGGAGGTTCGCTCAGGGCAGGCTCCTTGAGTGTTGGTGAATTGAATTTTCTTAGGTGCAGTAGATCGTGAAAGAAAACAATCATAGACTTAGCAGCGCTGGTGCGGGCAGTGCAAACAAAAACAGTCTATTCCCCAGCCCCGCAGTAGCGGGACTTACCTGTCCGCCGGGAGCGATTTGCCGCTGAAGGCGGAGCCGCAGTCCGTTAGGCGATGTGAATGTACTTTCAGAAAGGAAGCCCAAATGAAAACGATATTTGCTTCCATCATCATCTGTATGTCAGTTCTCTTTGCGTGTAATGAGCAGCATGATAAGGCCTCTGGTACAGGAAGAGTGATACATATGAGCCTCGAAGGCGGCTTCTATGGCCTAATCACTGATGGTGGCGACCATTACTTACCTGAAAATCTCGCTGCTGACTTTCAAAAAGATAGTCTCCAAGTTTCTTTCGAGGGCATTATTACTGATCGACCGACGACAGCCCAGTGGGGACGAACAATAACATTAACAAAAATCGAACGAATTCCATAAGTGCGATACGCCGCCTAACCAGCGGCTCAAGCTGACGGAAAGTACGGCGTTCTTTTCCGCCGCGCGAAAAAAATTATTTGAGGAAATGGTTGCGTCTGCCGCGCGTATAGTCTACGATGATTTGGCTGCACTTCGCCCCAGCTTAGCTCCGGTCCGTTAGGCGGCGTGTTTAGGAATGGGAAGATTACTTACTTATGAGAATGAAACTATCTCAAAACAAATATTTCGATTCGGTCGACACTAATCGACGACAATCCCTAAATGGTCTTCCTCTGGCATCGTTTGGCAGAAGAGCAGCAGCTTTTGCGATCGATTTTGGTATTGTTGCCTTGTTAATTGGCTTATTCACACTACCGGAGACTTTGCGTTCAATGGCAATAACAAATGATTTCAAAATGGACATCAATCCTTTCCACGGCTGGGAACTCTTAAGTCTTCCGCTCTATTTTGGTTTATGGACATACTTTGGTCATGGTCAAACTCTAGGAAAGAAATTAATGAAAATCCGAGTCATCTCCTTAGTACATGAGCGTCTAACTCTTTGGCATTCCATAGAGCGATCACTGGGTTATGGTGCTTCTATTTTGGAGGGAGGTTTTGGTTTCTTACAGTATTTTATTCATCTGAACAGACAGACTGTTCATGATCGGATTGCTGAAACCATCGTTATTAAGGTTGAGAGACCCGCTGCCTAACCAGCGGCTCCAGCCACGAAGACGGTGGGGTTCGTAGACAGGAGGATGCATGACAGCACATCTTCACTTTTCGATTTGGCTACCAATCAGCATTTGCATATCACTTCTGGTCCAAGGGCAAACAGCTTTGAGTGGTCGACTTCAGCAAAATCCACTGAGGGATACGCTCAAATCCAAGTCGAGCCCGAAGTATGTCCGAAAGAAGGACAACACATTCAAACTCCTTCCCAAATTCAACCAAGAGAAGGATACTGCTGGCTTCAACTTCATCCCTAAACACTACGACATGAGGAGCACAAACGATTCGGATTTCGTTCCATATGACAAGGAGCCTCAGATTATAAAGAAGATCGAGCCGAAGTACCCGGAGCGTGCGCTACGTTCAGGCCTTGAGGGAAAGGTCATC
>JBGPGQ010000355.1:0-3500 GCA_041483995.1 Bacteroidota bacterium | reverse complement strand
TATCGAACTGAGTAATCACAAAATCTGTCGCCTCCGCATTCCTAATTCCTCGATAGGCATAACGACCGATCGAAAGAGCAACCTCTCCGAGTTGATGTAAGCGCTTCCGATCTTCATACGCAAGAATAAGAGAACCAAGACTCTTCTCGTCTCCAGTTTTCCCGAGAGCCTCGACACAACGCAGGAGAACATCTTCCTTTGGTTCAGTTGTAATTCTCTCTTCCAAAGCGCGTGAGATAATGCCCCGTTGAATGCTGTCTATTGCAAAGTTCATTTGGCCCAGTGCAAATGCTGCACATTCGCGGACTCGGGAATCAACGTCACCAAGAAGTTTGACCAGTTGAGAAATCTGCTCGGGGTCTTGAACTGAACCTGCCGCAAGCGCGGCCTTTCCTCTCACTATCGGGTCTTCACCCTCCAGATATGCGGAGAGGTTTCGCGCGTCCCGTAAATCCTGCGATGTCAGCACGCTTTGAAGGGAATAATTTGACTGGGCAAAGAGGTTGAAGGAAAACAAAAATAGAAATCCGACGTACGTGCGGCTCATAATTTCCCGGAAGTGATGTCTTCAATAAGATCGAAAAGGCGACGCAGCTTCTACTGATACCGAGAGTTTAACAAATATTTCGGATTTACGCAAGTAGATTGTTATTTGCGGCAGGCATTAGAAGTGTAACGAGAATGATATGCCGTCAGAAGTAGGGATAAGCATCAACTGGGCCTGGTCCGATGAGTTCTCATTATGCCAGTTCACAATCGTGTTGCCTATAAATATTCCCAAAGCCGAGCCAATGAATACGTCGGAAACCCAATGTTTATCCCCATACATGCGTGCATACGGCGTCGTAGCAGCCACACAGTAGAGTGCAATGGAAGCAGCGGGATGATTGATACGTCGTGCAAGGACTGTGGAGAGACCGAACGCAATAAGAGCGTGTCCCGAAAAAAACGAGCCTCTTTCTTGTGCAATACCCTTGAACGGCTTGAATTTATTGCTCCCTTCATTCGTTTCTGGGCGCGATCTCCCTGCCATAATCTTGATGGGAAACTGGATAATGCCCGCGGTCACCACCATTTCTGTCATCATAAGTCCGGTTTCACGCAACCATGTATTGTCGATAACAGCTCCAGAAATGTAGCAGGCGACCGAGGCAGCACCTGCATATTGCGGAGCCCCGTACGAATAACCGATCTGTTCAACCCGATCACTGAAGTTGGACTTATTTTTCAACATCACGCTACGCACTTCGTTGTCATGAAGAAAGGCTGTAACAGTCCCGCCGACAAAAACACCAATCCACGGAAGATCCGCCTTCTCCCATCGCAACGGCGAGGTAAGTGAATGACCAACTGAATGAAGAGACATCGAAAAATCCGAGCCAACAGTCCAATGATTCGAGGTAGAACTATGTGCTGATGAATCCTGTGTCTGTGCCGTCAATTGTCCAGACGAGCATAGCAATATTATGACAGCAACGCAAATTGGATTGATAACTGAGCGCATATTGAAATTGATTTAGAAATATGGACGTGTTTGAAAAATCGCTCCAATCTCATCTTCGACGAGTCGACGCGCTCTTTCCTTATCTACCTCAGACAAATCTACTATAGTCATTACAACTTTGGGTAGAGCTTTCACCGCTTCTTTCGCAAACTCGATCATGGCGGAGAAGTATTTCTGTCCATCAATCCGCATGAGTTCACCATATTGCTTTGAGTCGGTTGAGTTCAAGCTGATAGAGACAGAATCGATAAGACCGGCAAGCTCCGGAACGATATTCCGTTTGTTGATGACGTTACCGTGTCCGTCCGTGTTAATGCGTGTCTTGCCGCCATGATCTTTCACCCATCGTGCAATGTCCTTTATCGCATCGAGACGGATCGTCGGCTCGCCATACCCGCAGAACACAATCTCATCGTACTTCTTTGGATCAGCGATCTGGTCAATCACTTCGCTGACAGTCGGCTCTTTTTCGATGCGAAGGTTGTGCCCCTTGATTACCGCTTCACCCTTCCTGTCACAGAATACGCAATCCGCGTTGCATCGGATTGTAAGATTGATGTAGAGTGAGTTCTTCAGTTTGTAGGTGATCTGTGGAGCTTCGACCTCGCCGATATTGAAAATCTTGTACACATTGTAATTTGTTGCACGTGCAACATCTTCCACCGAAAGATGCTGAAGGGCTGCGATCTTTTCGGCAATGATAGGGATGTTCGACGGCTCGTTTCGCTTCCCACGATGCGGAACTGGAGCAAGATACGGACTGTCCGTTTCCAGCAAAAAATGTTCTGCTGAAACGGCTGCGGCAACTTCTGCCGCAAGCCCGGCATTCTTGAACGTTACCACACCGGGCATTGAAACATAGAAACCCATATTGATGACCTTCCAGGCCAAGGCGACATCACCAGAGAAACAATGAAATACCCCTTTGGGTGCAGGGAACCTGCCATACGGCATTGCAAGCTGGCTGCGCCACTCAGAAGCATTTGCGGCAGCCTCCTCGACGATCTTGATGGTGTCTTCATTTGATTCACGAGTGTGAATCACAATTGGTAGGTTGCGCCGACAGGCAATGTCAATTTGGGACCTAAATACGCTTGCCTGGACATCCCGTGGCGAAAAATCATAATGATAGTCAAGGCCGATCTCTCCAATTGCAACGACCTTGGGATGGTTGCTGAGTTCTTCAATCTCGCGTAGAGAGACATCATCTGCTTTCTTTGCCTCATGAGGATGAAACCCTACACATGCATACACGTTCGGGTGTTTCTCGGCAAGTTCCACTGCCCGCCTGCTATCATCCAGATCAGTTCCGGGATTGACGATGTAAGCAACCCCCGCATCTACTGCTCGCTGGATGGTTTCATCCCGGTCTTCACTGAACTGTTGAGACGTGATATGTGCGTGTGAATCGACAAACATTGATCTGACAATTGATATTGGAAGACATTAGCTATTACTTAAATTACAGAACTGATGCCTGAAATGCAAAAGCCCCGGTTATTCACGGGGCTTGTGATACCGATGACTGAAATCTGCTACTTGAGCAGAAGCAGCTTCTTCACGTTCGTAAAACTTCCTGCTTCGAGCCGATAGAAATACACACCGCTTGGTAAACCAGCAGCATTCAATGTTGCTTGATGGTAACCTGCGGGTCTTATTTCATTCACAAGGGTCATTACCTCCCTACCCAGTACATCAAAGATTTTCAACATTACACGGCTGTCTTTGGGTAGATCATATTTTATGATCGTTGAGGGATTGAATGGGTTCGGATAATTCTGCGCAAGGTTGTACTCCTTCGGCAGATCACTCTTTCCCTGATTGCTTGATCGTGGTGTTCCAACCGTCTGTTGCGGACGAGACTGCACACCATAGTTATCCATATCGAGGCTTGCAATGTATGTTTCCATACTCTCAGGATATTTCGAGACTAACTCCGTGAGTAACCCTCTTGCCGCAGTTGTGTCGTTCTCTGTAAACATGGCATGAATGAACT
>JBGPGQ010000354.1:0-3500 GCA_041483995.1 Bacteroidota bacterium | reverse complement strand
TCCTCGGCAGCTTCAACCGGATTGTCGGTCAACACGATCTTTCCACCGGTGGAAAGCGCAAGTTCGTTCGCACGACGGAGGACATCGGGGTTCGGTTGGTAATGATCAGGTGCAGCGACAAAGAGAGTAGCACCGAGCTTGCCCGCGGCAAGCATGAGCGAATGAGCCACGTTGTTGCCGTCTCCGATGTAACTGAGCTTTCTTCCTTTGAAGTCTTTCCCGTACTCCGTGAGTGTGAAAAAATCCGCAAGAGCCTGGCATGGGTGCTCGTGGTCCGTCAGTCCATTGATGATTGGAACGGAAGAATATTCAGCCATTCGAACACAAATATCATGGCCGAAGGTTCGTATCATGATTCCCTGAACCATTCGCTCAAGATTCTTGGCAACATCATACACCGATTCACGTTTGCCGAGATTGATTTCCGCCGGCGAAAGGTACACCGAATCTCCTCCAAGCTGTTTGATTCCTACCTCAAATGTTGTGCGTGTTCGCAGTGATGGCTTCTCGAAAATAAGCGCCATCATCTTGCCGTCCAGAGACTGACGATACTTGTGAGGGTGACGCTTCATATCCGCAGTAACGCGGAAGATGCGGAGAATCTCTTCCCTTGAAAAATCATCAACGGAAAGAAGATCCCTGCCCCGCAGTGATTCTTCGACCGATGTGCGCTTTCCCTTGTGCACTGGTTGGTGCGAATTCCTCATATAGCTCCTTCAAATGGCAAAGAATTTTGGAAACGTGGACCATCACAGTCATTGGCACGATATTGCCATGCCATTTGTAAGTCAAATTATGTGCCTGTGGGTTTCCTTACTAATTGATGGGATTTGAGAGCATTTATAAGGAAACGTAAGCAGGTGTTCTTATTCGTGAGAATCCCCTCACAGTTGATTCTCAGTTGCGAGTGTTGAGATATTCAACAGAAGGACGTTTGACAAGCGGGTTTTCTTTTTGTAAACTGTGAGCAGTGCAGACCGATATGCTGACACCGAGTTTCAGCAGAGGTTTCGTATGAACCAGATTTGCAAATCCCCACCTATCTCATTCCCAACAACTATGAACCGAGGACTGGCCAAAAGTACGAAGGCTACGATGGTCTCCACTCCGAACGCGTGAATGAGGAGATGAGGCCGGAGTTATGAGAGACGTTCGACGACAGTAGCTTGGCGAGCGGAGTGTGTATATAGACGAGCACAGGCATTTTTACGCAGACAAAGAAACTATTGCTCCTCAAGTGAACCGAACTGTTTGGATGAGCTTTCGATGCGCATTATTGCTTACGGCTTCTGCATGCATGCATGAAAAGGTCTTCGCACAAACCACACCTCAACCCACCATGGTCTCCGGCACCAATAGAATAACACATAGTGCTGACGGAAAAACATTCGTTTTCTATTTCAACAATATTCCTATGTACCGCTACAATACCATGCCAGGCGGAAAGTACACAGGCAGCTTTGTCGGACTATCGGCATCAAGTGACGGTGACGAGTATTTTGTGCCTGCCATGTGTGGCGGTGTCCTGGCTGCGGATGGTGGAAGAATAATCTATCCATGTCAGGATAGCGTTTCCTTCAGGTTAGAAAATCAATCGATTACCACTGACAGTATTGCATTGTTATGGGGGATGTATTGGAAGAACAGCCCTTTGCACAGCTATTGGATGTCGTTTCATATCAAAGGAAAAACGCTGGTGATTGATATAGAGGGCGCTAATAACAACAGGAATGGGGAGGGAATAACTCTTACGGAAGCACGTAGTGATCACAATGACCTCGTCGTTGTGCCAGTTCCATATCTTACGTTGACGAGCCTGCTATACCAGAAATTTTCAAGAACATTCACATCGATGTTCTTCGACTGGGAGAGAACAAATTGTTCAAAGATGGTGCCGCTCTCTTCGCAGAACGCTCATTCCCTGTTTGCTCAATCGGTCGAATACTTCCCAAGAACGGATGGCATTCGTAACAAAGTCAAAGAGAGAATATACCTGACTATATCACAAAACATTGACGAGGTGATGCCAAACGTCGTTGGTCCAATAGCGCCACTGAAGAGTGCACTCCAGGATAAAATCATCATAAGCTACCATCCACCATTTCCTTTGTTACTGGGCCCGCTGATTCCAAATACTCTTCTCCCTTCCTACCTGGACAGCTTGAAGAACCTGGGAATCACTGACGTCGCGTTGCTTATCAAGAACTGGTGGTGGTCCGGTTTCGATCGTGGAAATCCGAAGATACTACCCGCCAATGATTTCAATATGCAGCGAGAAAACTGGGACTGCGCCAACTATGAACGAGAAGGAGGCGGCGGAGACGATATTCTCCGGAAAGTCCGAGATAAAGCGCATGCGTACGGTTACTTGTTCGGGCTCCATCAAAACTACGTCGACATGTATTCCGAATCCCGGCCCGGTGCCGATCCGATCATTCATGTTGATGACTCACTTTTTTCACGACTCCCCGGTGTACAGTATCAACTGGCATGGGCCTACCCCGATAACTGTCGTCATGAAAATTCGTGGGCCGTCAAGCCTTCACGCGTTTTCGCGCTTGCAGAACTGGTGTCATCGGCGATATATAAAGCGTATCGCCCGGATTGGAACTACCTCGATGTTACGAGCGCTCTCAATCCTTCAGGCCCATTCCTGATTAAGGGGCATGGGGCAGTCTACAGCCCTGTTGATTTCGAAATAGGTGCAGACGCGAGTAGCAGTGATAGTGCGGGTATGTTTTTGTACACGCTGCACAAATACCGCGCCGTACCACAGGCTGTGCGTAAGGGCACTCACGATGGTCCGATTCAAGGAGAAGGCTGGAATCACTTTTTATATGCCGGGTATTTTGATGATTTCGAAGCAAGGATCAAAACAGCTCTCCCGAATATCAGCGGATACGCTGCGCCTTTGTTCCTCGACTTTCACCTCAACAAACTCCGCTCAAAATCTTCCTACCACGGCGCCGGACATATCTATGAATTCTATAATCGCGGGTGGGATACATTTTTCACTACCGAAGAGGTACTTACCTTTATTGCGACGGAGCTCGCATACGGGCATGGCGGATTGGTGACAAAAAGCGTTAACAATTGCCTGGATGATTCGCCAGGCGACCATTCTCTCAAACAAATTGTGCTGGAATACAGACATGTACTGCCGATGCAGAGATTCCTCGGAAGAGCAGATGTAACAGAAATTTCCTATTTTGATTCGACGGGGATTGCAAAAACTGCATCACAGTACATTGCTGATCACCCGGATGAGTTTGCTGATATACGCTCTCCAAGTTTTATGGGAAGAGTGAGGGTTGAGTACAGTAACGGAGTCGTTGTGTACGTCAACAGAAGCGGAAGTATCGCCGGCAATTGGTCAATCAAAGACCTTCCTTCCGGCAGAAGATACAACTACAACGTGCAACTCGGAGGCAACATGAGTCAAGGTGTGGGCGCCAAGCCTTCCGGTTTGAGAAATTCCACTTCGAACCTATGGAGATTGA
>JBGPGQ010000353.1:0-3502 GCA_041483995.1 Bacteroidota bacterium | reverse complement strand
CGGGTATTCATCTCAAGGAAATAGTAGTTTCTGTTTTTGTCGACCAGAAATTCTATTGTACCGGCGTTTTGATACTTGCAAGCCTTTGCCGCATTGACCGCTGTCTCCCCCATTTTCTTGCGTAGTGCGTCATCGAGTATGACAGAAGGGGATTCCTCAATAACCTTCTGATGACGGCGCTGAATGGAACATTCACGTTCGCCCAAATGGACTGTGTTGCCATATTGGTCGGCAAGGATTTGAAATTCGACATGGCGCGGTTCTTCAAGGTACTTCTCAATGTACACTCTGTCATCTCCAAATGCAGACCGCGCTTCAGACCGCGCGCTCTGGAATGCAGCCGCTAATTCATTCGTCGATGCAACAACCCGCATTCCTTTTCCTCCACCACCTGCTGTAGCTTTGATAAGAATCGGGAAACCATATCGCTTACAAAATTCCTCTGCCTGTTTCTCTGAAGTTATGGTATCAGTACCAGGCACCGTAGGTACATTTGCCGACTGGACGAGTTTTCGGGCGTCCGTTTTGTCTCCCATCGCTTTAATAGACTCGGGAGAAGGTCCGATGAATATTAGTCCGGCATCCGTGACCTTGTGTGCAAATTCTGCATTCTCAGATAAAAAACCGTAGCCAGGATGAATTGCGTCGGCAGCACTATGCCGTGCAACGTCGAGAATCTTGTTCATCACGAGGTAGCTTTCGCGTGATGGCGATGGACCTAAATAGTATGCTTCATCGGCCATGTAGACGTGTGGCATGGTCCTGTCTGCGTCGGAGTACACGGCAACAGTAGCAATACCCATTTCCTTGCATGAACGGATGACCCGAACGGCGATTTCTCCCCTGTTCGCAATCAAGACTTTTTGTATTTTGCGCTTTACCATCACGTATCCAATAATTCAACTACCGTGGCACCGGTTCCGCCCTCGTTCCATTCCCCGAGTCGGAAAGATCGTACCCTTGGATGCTTCGTTAAAAAATCGGCGATCTTTTTTCTTAGTGAACCCGTTCCCTTCCCGTGAATGATATCAACCCTGTACAATCCAGCTACAACAGCGTCATCAATTAGCTTGTCGACCAGAGGAATCGCTTCCTCGCCGGTTAGACCACGCAAGTCCAGGTCACCCTGCACCATTCTTGGTTTCTCCATGCGAGGTTCTTCGCGTCGTGGCAACGACAGTATAGTTGGTTTTGCACGAACGAGGTTTTTCATCGGCATTTTCATTTTGACATTTCCGAAGACGACAACCCCCGTTTTCTTGTCTGGAGAAATACTCTCAAGCTGACCGATTTCAGTTCCCTCAAGAAGACGGACAAAATTGCCCGATGTCATTTCCGAACTCTCGAGTTTGCGTTCTTCAGACTCAAGTTCATTACGCTGTTGTGTGGTGTCATGCTCCAACTGCCCCATTTCATTTCGGACGTTCTTAATTACTGTACGGTCTGCGGAGCTTTCCCTTATTTCACGAATTGACTGTTCGATGAGGGCATTGGCGTTCTCAATAATCTGTTTCGCTTCATCAAGAGCTTTGCGTTTCGTTTCCTTCAGTTCAGAGGCTTGAGAGAATATCTTTGCTTCATATTTCCTTATGAGATCATCCAACTTTGACTTTTCCTGTTGTAAGACCTCAATATCTTCCGAGTACCGCTGCGTTGATCTCTCAAGTTCCGTGATCAGTTCTTCAAGCTTTGACGATTGAGCCCCTAACAAATCACGCGAACGTCGTAGCAGTTCATTTCCAAATCCAAGCCGTTCTGCCATTTCAAGGGCATAACTACTTCCCGGAACACCACTTTTGAATCTGTATGTCGGCGTCAATGTTGATTGGTTAAACTCCATTGCACCATTTTCTACTCCATCTGTTTCATAGGCAAAGAGCTTTAGTGCGCCGTGATGTGTTGTCGCAATTGTGTAGGTACCGCGCTGCGTCAGGGATTCGAGGAGTGCTGAAGCAATGGCGCCACCTTCCGCAGGATCAGTACCGGATCCGATTTCATCGATCAGAACCAGGCTATCTGCATCAGCCACTTCTGATATTCCTTTCAAGTTAGCGAGGTGCGAGCTAAATGTACTGAGATCGTTCTCGATGGACTGTTCATCTCCGATATCCACAAGCACATGACCAAATATCCGAATCACTGATTGATCTGCGGCCGGAATATGAAGCCCCGCCTGTACCATCAGAACAAGCAAGCCAACACACTTCATTGCCACGCTTTTGCCTCCTGCATTGGGCCCGCTAATTACCAATGTGCTATACGTCTTTCCTAGCTCAAGGTCCAGCGGCACGGTTTGATTGTATCCATGATTCAGAACGAGAATCGGATGACGCGCCTTGACCAACTGGAGTACACCACTCGCGTTCACGACAGGCTGAACCCCGAGTATCTCGATGGAGTACTTTGCTTTTGCCTGCAGAGCATCTGCTCTTGACAGGATGTTGAGATTTGTTAGGAGATCTTCGCGGACACGTCCCACTTGTTCAGTAAGAGTCTTGAGGATTCGCTCAATTTCCCTCTGCTCCTGGAATTGCAGGCTCCGGATATCATTGTTAAGCTCGAGGGTGTCCGTTGGTTCAATGAACACAGTCGCGCCGCTCGATGATGCACTGTGAATAAACCCCGGCACACGATTCTTGTGCTCGGCCTTCACAGGAATGACCATTCTCCCTTCGCGGGTCGTGATGATTTCATCCTGACCAAAGCCGAGATCAGAAACTCCTTTAAGAATGCTCTCCAATCGTTTCTTCAATGAATCATACTTGTCGTTTGTTGCCCTGCGGATGGCCTGCAGTTCCTTCGATGCGTTGGCACGTACGGCACCCGACTCGTCAATTGCTTGGTCTATGTTGAACTCAAGAACCTTGTCAACAAAGAGGCTTTCACAGATTTCCCAGAGTAGCGGATAGATTTCCTTACGCTTCAGCAGGAATGACCGAAGGATGCGGGCAACTTGAACAGTTGAGCTTATCTGAAACAACTCACGTGCAGCGAGCACGCTCCCTTCAACGGATGACTTCTGAATTGCATTGCGCACCGGATAAATACCTTCAAGCAGGAATCCTTCTTCCTGTTCCAGAAGGCGTTTCAGTTCCGATACCCGCGAAAGTTCTTTCCGCACTTCGTCGACTGACGTCGATACGGTCAGGGTTAGGAGTAATTCCTTTCCGGATTCCGAGACGGCATAGCGCACCAACCGTTGACGGACTTTGTCAAATTCCAATTTATCTAAAGCGTCCTTAAATCTTTCCATTGTAGGCTATGCACCTGAAATAATCGGGCATCGATTAGGCTCCAAGCTTCTTTTTCACAAGCTCCTGAATGAGTTTCCCATCAGCTTTTCCTTTGAGTTGTTTCATCACAAGTGGCATGACCTTTCCGAAATCAGAAGGTGCAACGGCTCCGGTCTGTACAACGACTTCATCAATCACCTTCTTCACGTCATCTTCACTCATTTGCTTTGGCAGGTATTCTTGAATAATGGCCAGCTCTTTGTTTTCCT
>JBGPGQ010000352.1:0-3503 GCA_041483995.1 Bacteroidota bacterium | reverse complement strand
GTGAAGAGGCTTACCTTCGACCGTTCAGCATCGTTCAACTGGTCTGTTATTGGTATCTTAGCACCAATGGAAACATAATGGCGAAGCTGGGTCAATGCATCGCCCAGTTCGGTCTTGAAGTTGTCATTGATGGAATCGCTGTACTCTTGTAACTGGATGTCAATGTCCGATCTGAAACCTCCTTGAACCCAGATTGCATCAAGAACAATGAAGGTGAGCAAGCCAGAGCCCAGCAACAATGCCAGTACAACCAGGTACAAGTCGGTACGAGTGGCGTAGCCGTGCTTGCCGATGAACCACAACTTAAGAAGAGGCCAGCTCAGCGAAACGAGCACAATAAGCATAACCGCAATGATCAGAAGAGTGTAAGACAATTCTCTCGTTTCGCGATCAAACTTTTCAGAGAGCACAAGACCACAGATGGTCCAGATCGCGCTCCTTTGCAACTTGGAAGCTATAGCGCCTTGTTGTTGGATCGGAAGAGAAATCGGCTGGAAGAAAAGCTTGTATTCTGTCTCGGCAAGCACGGGATTGATTACGCCTGCAATCTTTTGACCTTGTTCAAGCCCGATGCGAATTCCAGTCGCATCACGCAGAGAATCAAGGCACTTGATCTGCACATCGATATCCCCTTTCTGATACACAACCATTCCAGTGGGTCCAAGCACGAGAAACTCATCGAAAACGTTCTCAGCGATCAGCGGTTCGATGATATCCCGAATATCAATTCTTCCTGTAATGCCAGTCCACACATGCTGTCTCATCGGGTCAATATCCGCGAATTGAAGCCACGTCGTATCCTGACTCTGTGGAAGATAAATAATTGAGGTAGCCTTTCCATCTCTGCTCATATCCTGGCGCAGGTTCCAGGGCAGTTCATTCAAGGTACTGTCAACATAGCTGAGGCCAACGCTCTTCAGATAGCGACGTGGACTGTACGTCCCAAATGAATCTTGCGTGGCGGGCGTATTTCGCACCACCCTTTTTATGTTCTCAAGTCTTGCTGCGAACTGATCACTTATCAACCGGAGCTGACGTAAATTCCGATCGCGGAAATACTCTTGTTGCACAGCTTTGTGCCGCAGGTAATACAACCCGAAGCTCAGAAGAATAAGAATGGCGATGAACAGCGGCATCACCGAAACGTTTGATCGGAAACTAACTCTTTTCATAGTTTTCTCAGGTATACACTGAGGCGATTCCTACCACAAACGACGTTATCTTTCTTTTCCCTTCAGCTTATCCTTCACACCCATCACCGTCTTGAGGAAATCGTACCAGAACGGCGCGCCCAAACTTACGAGCAGCGTCATTGCAACCCAGCCAAAAAAGTTTCCGGCAATCGCAGCAGCTATATCATCCGTGGCTGTGGCCCAACGCATGGAGTCTCCGCGAGGAGTGTTCCATCGATACAGTTGAAGTGATTGCTCACTCACATATCCCTGGATCTCGGCAATGTTTTGTTTTATCCTGGCCATGGCAACGGAGTCGCACTTTGTTGAATCAGCGAGACCAGAGCCGGCCGATTTGCTTTCAGATTTGTAATTTTTGACCGCCTGTTCCGTCCATTTGACGGCAGCCTCGCGCAACGTCTTGTTCTTAGCAAAATCCTGATAGACAACAATCAGATTCGAGTTCAGTGCGATCACTACTACTGCACTGATCATGAACGCCCACAGCTTCATCCTCCTCTCATAGTGATCCTGGAATGCCTTCTTGCTCACGTCAAACCATCGGTCGATTTCCTGTTTCGCGATCTCAAATTCCTTATGAAACAGATCGTCCGCAGCGATGGGAAGAGTCATCACGAATTGCTTCAGTTTCTCCGCGCTCACATCTTCCAGTAGCTCAAGATCCTTGTAACCAAAGCTGGCAATCTTTCCCTCCAGCTCCTTCACAATTCTTTTTGCTACAGCATCGGCGTCTTTCGCAAGGCTTCCAATTGGCTGAAAGCTGAAGGAGCCGGAGGCTCCGGAATTAGTGAAAAGCGCAAGCAGCTCCCTGCGCATGTACGATGACTTCAAATCGAACATTTGCTTGATGATCTGCTGAATGGCTTGGACGATCAGGCTGAGGGCTAGAACCACTCCACCGGTTGCGATGATGGCATCAAGTATATCGAGCATACAGTATTCCTCTTTAGAATGTGATCATGCAAATTTGGCTGTTAGGGCAGGCAGCATATCGTCTGCCTTTTGTTCACCCTTTGCAAATACTGCCTTCATGACCTCCGTCTCGAATACAAGGCCGTTTTCCATCACTGGAACGTCTGGATTGATGACGATAATAGGGACGCTCTTGAGTTTACTGAAGTTCACGGACGCGAGCAAGTCGTTCAGTTCCTGACTGAATGATGCTATGAGAGTGTTGTGCCTTTGCTGGTCCGCTGCTTTTAGTTCATCAAGAGTCTTCCGAAGCGCAAGGAAGAGCTGGGGCACCCGCACATCGTTGAGAAGAACATCATCCATAAAAATATCAAGCGTGCGGAGCAGAACATCTTTGAGGTCGGTGAGTGGTTCTGTGTAACCGATCTTCGAAGGATCAGGGGAACAGGAGAGAGCGAGTATTCCATCATAGGCGTTTGAAGAGTTGAAGACCGCTTGAACAGGATTGATTTCAGTTAAACCGCCATCAGCATAGAACTCCGGCCCAATATCGACCATGGGCATGAATACTGGCTGCGACACTGAAGCCCACAACGCACGTTCCATTTCTGTTGCTGTGCTGTTTTTTGAAGAATACGTCTTGACGTCGCCACTATTCATACTGACGATATTGTATATGAGGTCAACATCATCATTGTCTACAATTTCCTGGAATCCATCCGCGGTAATGATCCTCCTGATGAGTTCCTTCAACGGCTGGATGGTATAGATCGAAGTTTTGTGATCGATCATTGCGGCAAGAGCAAGAATATCGACATTGTGTTCGATCAACTCATCCTGAGAATCAGCAACATCAATTCCAAGGACATCTGAAACTGTCTTGAGAAGTTGGAGCGTTCCCGTTCCCGCTGCAATTGAAAGGACATTACTCGTGCGCACGCCGCCTGCATACACGTTTTTCAGGTCGGCAAATTGCTTGCGTGCGACAAGAGTCCCGATCAGCGACCCTGTGCTGGTCCCGGACACAACCGAAATGGAATGGGTGGTAAAAAACCCTTTCATTGCGAGCCGGTACAGCTCCGCGCGTGTTGCTTCTAGCGCCTCCAGTAGCTCGGGCGCGGCGGCGATGAGGCGGGCGTTCGCTAGAGCTTCTTCGGGGCGAGCGCGGACCACAAAAGCGTCAAGCCCGCAAATGCCTTGATTGAACGCGCTGTGCTTCTTGGTTGCGGTCCACTTCTCGGGCACCGTACTCTCAACCTGAATATCTACGAATCCCGGCCTAGGTCCATACACCTTCCACGGCCCCGGCGTGTGCGTGGGCATCACTTGTCCTCCACGCCGCACGCGGCGAGGAACCGGGCGCGGTCGAAGCGGGGACTGAAACGAGCCGCTACGTCG
>JBGPGQ010000351.1:0-3520 GCA_041483995.1 Bacteroidota bacterium | reverse complement strand
TCTTTGAGAAGAGTACGGACTTTCTGTCCCAACACATTATAGATTTCTATCGTTACTCTGCTCTGTACCGGCAACGCAAACTTGATGTTCGTCGTCGGGTTGAACGGGTTCGGATAGTTCTGTGAGAGTGCAAATTCCGTCGGTACTCCTGAACCGCCCACCACCTTGATGGTGAATCTATTCACCGCACGGTTGGAAATCTGCACACTACCTTCTCCTGTCATGTTCTTCGCTGAGAATGCCTGGCCTCCTACTGCATCGGTCAGTATGTATGAACCTGAAGCAACCTTCCATGACACTGTCAGAGGATATGCCTCTGACTGTACTGAAACCGGCAGGTCAATCACATTCTCCACCTGTGCCGGATGTGTACGCACCATGAAGCCTTGGGCTGCTTCTCCGCCAGAAGCCGATCCGCCTTCGGCGGAAAATCGTGCATCGAACGCTCCCGCCGGCGGCACTGGCGGCATCTCATACGACGGCACTGCAATTTCGTTCTTTGCATCCGAACCAAAGTACAGTGTCTGCGAACCACCCTTGCTGTCGGTGATTGTCACCACGTTCAGCGCATCAAGCGGGTTGACACTCGACCTTGACTGTTGCAAAGCTGGTCGTGACGGGGCCTGGACTGTTCCCGTGAGATAGAACTTTCCAGATCTTGAGGCTTTCTTCCAGTATCCCTTGCCTTGCTCTATGACTGTGGCAATCGGATATCCCGACTGATACTTGAACCAATGCGAGACTGCAAGTGGAGTGCCCGGATCAGTTGTAATCGTTGTTGTGTCGACATAGCCACTCACAGAACCGACGATATTCCACCCCGCGATGACAACAAGTGAATCGAAGTAGCGGGGTAAACCTACACCGCCAAAATCAATCGCTAGCGGCGCTGGAAATTTCTCCCAGAATCCAGTCCCATTCTCCATCGTGTAATCCTGCTGGTATCCAAGCGCGCCGGAAAATTTAAACGCGTATGGGAACGTTGTGGGAGGAAAGAGGTTCTGTACCGAGTCGTTGGTTACCGTTACGGGATTCGAGATAAGGTTCCAACCGGCATTGAGAGCAGTTCCGATTCCGTAGCGTGTGATTCGAATATCATCCAAGCCAAAGTAGTCAGAGTTGTCACCCGAAATCCCACCAAAATAATGCAAGTACCGAAACGCAATGTATCTATTGGCAGCATTGGGAAGTACGTACGCATAACGCGTCCACACACTCTCAGCCCGTACATAGGCAAGCACGGTTGTAAAATTGGATGTGTCAGTACCCGTAGTGGAGACACGAATTTGGACCGAATCAGGGAACTGGTTGGGTGCAATCCCCCGTAGCCAGAAGGAGAGGCTGTCCGTTCCGCTGATGCTTCCCGTATTGGGTGTAATCAGATAGTCATCGATATAGAATCCATTCGACGATTGGAAATTATCCGCGGCGTACCCATTCCCCTCAAGCGCCGGGATGAGACTGTTCCCGGCAAACCAGGGACCAGTGCTTCCACCTGCATCACGATTGACTGTGATCCAGCCGGACGGTGGGAACGTTCCGCCATTGAACCCCTCAAAAAACACAACATTGGCTGGAAAAATCTTCACGTAGAAAACCGCGGACGTGTCGTTCGATCGTGTCGAGTCAGTTGCCAGCACAGTCCACGCGCGGATGGCGTGCAACCCAAGCGTTGGCGTAGCCCACGTGAGCGTAAGCGAATCGGTGTCTCCCACTGTAAGCGAATCAGCGCTGTTGACAGGCGTCTGTGACAAACCATCGATCGTCCAGGCAACCTGATAACTTGTTTCCGTTACGTTACCAAAATTTGCAACTAGCAGAGTCAAGTTGACGGGGACGCTTTCTATGGATGAAAGGGGTTCTGATGATTCCCTTGATTCAATGTTTGTGCGCTCTGCGCGTGTTCCGCGTGCCAATTGAGTTGCTGGTGGGGAGACAGCCGGGCGATTCTGAAGACCGACGATGCCGATATCATGAACAGGCACAAGCGGAGGAGGTGTAACAGCATTGTGATACGTCGCTATTTTACCGGTATTGCTGACCACCCACCCCCAGGTTGAATCGCCCACGGTAACAAAGCCAATATCATCCTGTGTCCCTGATCCAACATACTGGGATGTAAATGATGCTCCAAAGTTGATACTATGATACACGGTTGTTCCGCGATTAAGCCAAAAGTCACGCTGTCCCGCGCCACCAACACCAAACATGGCTCCGCTACCAGGCACCGTTGCACTCGACCACGTTGCACCACCATCTGTAGTACGCACAGCGGCCTCTCCCACAGCAACGCCGTTGGAAAGGTCATTGAACCAGATGCCATAAGAATCGAGTGTACCCGTTGTGGCACTTGAAGACCAGGTCAACCCGCCGTCGGTGGACCGATAGACACGGGTATTATTGGTGCCGAACCAAATATTGTTGGCACCCATAACATGGAGAGCATTATTCCACCCGGCTTCTGTTCCAACCTGTGCCGGTTCGGTTGCTATACGCGCCCAACTCGCGCCTCCATCTGTTGTGCGGGCGACAACCCAGGTACCACCTACAGGATCACCCATTGCAATGCCATCAGTTGAGTTGAACATGTACAAGCCATCCATAAACCCACCGGCAAGCGAATACACCGGTGTCCACGTTGCTCCACCGTTTGTTGTCCTGTAAATGATTGTGCTGGAGGGCGATGTTGTTACGATGGCCAGATTTTCATCCAGTGCATCAATTGCGTAGATATTCTCTGTTGTAATGGCACCACCTCCAACGGACGTCCATGTTGTGCCACCATTGGTAGTGCGCAATACAACACCACCATCGCCAGCCGCCCATGCAACAGTTGGGCTTACGACATCAACCGATGCCAATAATGTTGTGACTCCGGACGTCTGCCCAGTCCATCCCAGGGAATCTATTCTGCTCATGCTACCACTATTGCCATTCCTATCCAATACAACCTGCAGTTTGGAACGATCATCTCTGGGCTTCACTTTTGCATAAAGAATGCTCGTTCCCAGCATTACCAATGCAAGCATTGTTACAATAGAATTCTTTACAATGTTCATGGAATCCTCCTTATTGCGCAGTTGCCCACACGACCTACTGGAACTTCAAGCCGTATGGGTTGGTAGGTGTAATGAACGACATAAACCGGTTGATCGACATTGAAACCAAGAATGGCCACGTGGTGCAAATACATGATAGTGTGCACTTGCACCCGTGGGTCGCGTTATACTTCTACTTCAGCATCATTAATTTTTTTACTTCGTTGAATGACTTACCATTTGCGCCCGTTGCCGAGAGCTGCAGGAAGTACACGCCACTACCAAGCTGTGTGCCTGCATTACCCGTTCCGTTCCACTCTGCCACATGGTAACCGGCCGGACGGTCTTCTTTGAGAAGAGTACGGACTTTCTGTCCCAACACATTATAGATTTCTATCGTTACTCTGCTCTGTACCGGCAACGCAAACTTGATGTTCGTCGTCGGGTTGAACGGGTTCGGATAGTTCTGTGAGAGTGCAAAT
>JBGPGQ010000350.1:0-3532 GCA_041483995.1 Bacteroidota bacterium | reverse complement strand
TGTGTATGAACCTGAAGCGATCTTCCATGACACTGTCAGAGGATATGCCTCTGACTGTACTGAAACCGGCAGGTCGATCACATTCTCCACCTGTGCCGGATGTGTACGCACCATGAAGCCTCCATCGGCTGCTTCAAACCGTGCATCGAACGCTCCCGCTGGTGGTACTGGGGGCAGTTCATAGGCTGGCACTGCGATTTCATTCTTTGCATCCGAACCAAAGTACAGTGTCTGCGAACCACCCTTGCTGTCGGTGATTGTCACCACGTTCAGCGCATCAAGCGGGTTCACACTCGCTCTTGTCTGCTGTGAAGTCGGGCGTGACGCCGGTGCTACTCCGGTGATATAGAACTTCCCGGCTCTCGTAGCTTTCTTCCAGTATCCTTTGCCTTGCTGTAGAGTCGTGGCAATCGGATACCCCGATTGATACCTGAACCAATGCGAAGCTGCAAGTGGAGTGCCCGGGTCAGTTGTTATCGTAGTGGTGTCAACGTTGCCTGACACAGAACCGGTCATATTCCAACCTGCGGCAACGATAAGAGAATCGGTTGGACGAGCAGTACCCAGCCCTGCAAAACTATTCACCCCCGCCGATGCAAACTTCTCCCAGAATCCAACCCCATTATCCATCGTGTAATCCTGCTGGTAGCCAAGAGCCCCTGCAAACTTGAACCCGTACGGGAACGTTGCAAGCGGGAAGAGTTTCTTCACCGAATCGTTCGGGGCAGTGACTGGATTTGAAATAAGGTTCCAGCCAAGATCGATAGAGGTTGAAATCGCACCAACGCTCAACGATACATCATCAATGGCCCAGCCTTCACGGGTAACGGACGGATCGGACACAAATCTCCAGCGCACTCGCACGTCAGAAAGACCAGCGGTTCCTGTAAGTGTCGTTGTGGACTTGATCCATCCAGCAACAGATCCGGTATATCGCACCGCACTCGTATCCGACCACTTGGGAGCTGCGAGAACTGGGGCAGGATCAGTATTCTGGTTGTACCATCCCGTGCTATTCGCAGTGTTCCACGTGGGTCCTGCACCGAGCGTGCTGTCTGCTCGACGCCAGCTTGCTCCGCTGTTTGTTGAGTATTCCACAACACCTCCGTCCCAACCGGTTTCCATCACAAAGTTCTGATAGAACTCGAGTACGGGGTCTGAGCCGATCGCTGAAAAGTCGAAGATCGGTCCCATAAGGAAGCCGTTGTGGTTGTTGTCATAGCTACCAGTATCTTTTGTGACATAGCACTTGAGCCCGGTGTGGGCCGCGGTAATTGTCGGTTTCGCCGGAGTTGCGCGGACCCAGTTGTTTGCACCTCCACCCACGGAACCGGTTGTCCAGCCAGCACCATTTGTGGCAGGTGAACTGGGCTCAGGACCTTCGAAGTCTTCCGTGTAGGGGAAGGAGGAAATAACTGACAAAGCAGAAAATCCCAACGATGTTGAATCGTTCAATCCATTCCCATCGCCCGGATTGCGTGAAATTGCACGTGCCGTATATGTTCCTGCACTTGCGGGCGTAAAGCTCGCGAAGGTGACTTGTTGAGATGCAAGCGAAGCCAACGAACTGATGGTGGTACTATCAAGATATATTTGAGCACCAAGGTTATTAAGTATCTTCATGCGAACAGGGATGTTCGTCTGCGTTGCCGTACCTACGTTGGTGAATGTAGCCTTGGGGGAGAATGCCACACCAGCTTTCTTCCCAATTCCGGAAACAGGATCGTTAATGGATGCAGCAGCAATATCATTGGGGCCGGAAGCTGCAATAGTAATAGCGTAGTCTTCGCATTCGCCCGAACCCATGGCGATACAGGCACTCGCCGAATCATTCTGATTGCCTGAAAGCCTGCTGCGAACCCTCATACCCGTCAGACCCAAAGAAGCGGAAATGGGAATCGTGATGGGAACGGTTACTGGAAGTCCTGCTCCGACACTCGTCGTTATTTGAGTCCACTCTTGTGTCTCACCGTTGCCGTCGTCAAAAATACCGTTCCGGTTGTAGTCAATCCACACCGAAACAATTTGCGTGCTGGCGCCATTGGTGAACGTGAAGTTGTATGTACCGCCCGGACTCACTGAAGTGGTGAGGGCACCAACTGGCGGGTACACAGTGTACGCAGGACCATTTCCACTCGTACATCCGGTACCGGTATTTGAAAGCGTATTGAATACAACGCCATCAATGGCATCACCAGCGCATGCAGGATGCGTTGGAATACAATAACATGATAGAACAGAATTCAATGTCACGTGAACTCCCGCCGACGCAACAGTGGCACCGCAGGTCACGCGGCAGCGATAATATGTTGCGGTTGTTTCGCTCGCCGCATATATCTCGGTGATTGCACCACCTATATCAGTCCACACACTGCTGTCAGGCGATGACTGCCATTGATAGGTCTGTCCCGACCCGGTTGTATTGCCTGTGAGAGATAATGAGAAAGTCTGCGGCGCACGACACGCTGGATTAGGGAACGCAACAGCAGTACCCGCAGTCGGAGGATTTATACAGGCAGGATTGACGCCAATTTCCACACGGTCTAGTGAGAACGTGGAACCAAACGTAATGTTATCCTCAACATGCTCACGAAATGCTACGTAGATATTTGAACCCGTCGAAACAAAACTCGGGAGATAATATGCATGGCGCTGCCAGGTTGTATCGTCCGTTGGAACGCCAGGATGGCCAATTGTTTCCAAGAGAACGGTAAAGTCGGTAGTAAGGGTGCCCGTCGTTGAAATCTTGATGTCTATTGTGTCACCGTAAGAGTTTGGCCAGTACCGTAGCCAGAACCTCAACGAATCACCGGCCTGGACATTTGTAAACTGTGGTGTTACAAGCCACTGATCGTCGTTTAATGCAACAAGACCGTACTGCTCAAAAGCGACCGCACTGCCGCCACCAGGCGGAACACTGATAAGCCCCCCATTGAATCCCGGAACAGGTGTTGTACCATTTGTTTGTCTGTTCCAGCCTGCATTACCATCAGGACTTATCTTGAGCCATCCCGCCGGGGGAAACACTCCCCCTTCAAAAGACTCACCTATATATGACAAAACTCTATCAAGTGGTGGACCAAGTACTACTTTGGGATTTGGGGCGGCCTGTCGATTCCCGAGGCCGAATTCTTTCGGCGCCCTTTGTTCACCTGCTGCCCATGCTTCAGACATAAACAGAACGCTGAACGCCAACGCAAGCAGTAGCAATGTTGCTCGTTTCATTATGTTCTCCATTGTTTGTTGGATTGATGAATGAATTAAGTGGATATTCTTTACTTCAGCATCATTAATTTTCTTACTTCGTTGAATGACTTACCATTTGCGCCCGTTGCCGAGAGCTGCAGGAAGTAGACTCCACTACCAAGCTGCTGACCTGCATTACCCGTCCCGTTCCACTCTGCAACATGGTAGCCGGCCGGACGGTCTTCTTTGAGAAGAGTACGGACTTTCTGTCCCAACACATTATAGATTTCTATCGTTACTCTGCTCTGTACCGGCAACGCAAACTTGATGTTCGTCGTCGGGTTGA
>JBGPGQ010000349.1:0-3551 GCA_041483995.1 Bacteroidota bacterium | reverse complement strand
CTGGATGTGAGCGTCTTTATCAAACTACACCATTGGAGATGTCATGAACTGGAAACTGATCTTTCAACTCTCTCTGTTCGGACTGGCGATGGCATTTGCAACGGTGTTCTGGATACCGTCAAAATTTGAACCCGCGTTCTGGCTGGTTATTTTTGTCATCTGCGCATACCTGATCGCGAAGAAGTGCTCGGGAAAATATTTTCTCAATGGCTTCATGGTCAGTATGTTCAATAGCGTGTGGATCACCGGTGCTCATGCAGCGCTCTCTGCAACCTACATCGCAAATCACCCGGATGAGGTACAAATGATGGCTTCCATGCCAATGCCCGACAGCCCAAGGCTGATGATGGTAATAATTGGACCGTTATTCGGGGCAGCGTTTGGGTTGATCCTTGGTCTTTTTTCCTTCATAGCAAGTCGGTTAACCAAAAAGATAGAACCAACGTAAGCCGGATCGTCCAACAGAAAGCCACCAAATTCAGAAGATCGTGGAGAGGATTGATATCGACGAGGAATCGACGACTGGAATTGTAGAAACCTTACTTCAAGCCTGGCAGCCCGGTATGATCACATCCAACAGTTCTTGCTCCAACTTCAATAGCTCTTCACCCATCCGTTCATGGTACTGCTCTGCTTCTTCTGAAAGATTGGGAATCAACGACTTGTAGTAGGCGATGCCGGCCAGCATGTTCGCCTTGAACTCGCTGAAGTGCTTCTGTTCCTTCGCAGAAAACGAGTCGAGCGTCTTCTTGATTTCCTTCTTGAGGTAGTCTGTGTACAACCGCAGTTCGTTGATGAACATGTTCGGGCGATCGAGAAACGAGAGCAATTGTGTCCGACCGTAAATGTGTCCCACCATTTCTTCCAGCGAACAGATCTTTGAGAAGTATGCGAGGTTCGGGCCGGGGCACACAGCAACCGCCGGAGGCAGCGCTTGTTCGTCAGTATGACAGGTGATTGATGCCGTAGCGGCAAGGTCTTCACACAAACAAGCCTTGAGTGTAACAGCCTCGATCTTTTCTCTCAATTCCACGGGCGGCAGGTTCAAGCTCTTGAGTTGTTTGATCTTCAGTGTCTGGTACTGCCGTGATGCGGTGCAGATGGGCTGTTCGGTGAACTCGGTATTGGAAACAAGGTATTTCTTTGTGCACGGGCTTCCCGGCCTTCCGGCTTCGGTGCGGCGGCGCGCCTTGTGTTCACTTTCGCTTCCTCTGATATTGTTGAACGGGATTCCAAGCGGTGATGCGTCGCTGATATAGAAATCGTGTTGCTGTGCATTGGCGAGCATCCGCCTTGTATTATCATCAAGATTCGTGGCTTCCGGAACGAGCAAGAACGGCGACCCCCATCCTGTCCCGTCGACGTGATAGTACTCCCGGAGAAACCTGTCTTCGCCAGCCGTGCCAATCCCCCCTTGAACCGTGAGCAGGACGGGAAATGGCGTCTGTGGCGACTCCAACCCTCTCGCCCGAAGCGCGGCACAGTACAGGTCATGCAGTTCGGCAACAAGGTCCTGTTTCTTCAGCTTGAATTCTTCGAGGATTGGCCCCAACAACAGTCCATCGGTGGCAAACGCATGTCCGCCACAGTTCAGGCCCGATTCGATACGGTATTCTGAAATCCATATCCCTTTCTTTGCCAAAAACTTCCCCTGAACAAATGCTGAACGATGGTCGCTGACTTTGAGAATTACTTTCTTCTCGAGCTTCCCCTGTTTGTCCGGGAGGAACTCCTTGCACTCAGCCAGATAGCTGTACAACCGTGGATTCAATCCTGCTGAAAAAACGACCGAAGAATTGAGCTCGCTCTTTGCAAACCCGCGGAGTGCAGCCAAAGCGTCCGAATATTCCCCGGGAAGTTCCACGCCCCCCGGCCCGAAGCTGGACTTGTTCAGCTTGGTCATGATGTTCACATCAATGGCGCCGGCAACAATCTTTGTCCGCAGTTCCTGCTGAAGGCTTGCTTTGAATCCTCCGTCTGCCTGCGCCATAACTTGATACAGCGTTTTCAAGGGAGAACGATCCGGCAACATTTCAAAGTACTTCACAATATCACTGCCAATCTCAAACCTCGAAGCCTTGAGCTCCTCCATCTGAGTCCGAACAATCCGCTGGACGAGATTCAGGTACTCGGTGATTCTTCGTGCCCGATAGTCATCATCGTTGGGTGCGATGGGGGTATACGGCTCCCCCTGCAGCGAGCAGTAGTGCTTTCGCATCTGCTCAATCAGAATATCATCGACAAGGGAAATGACCGATGAAATCCCGTACCGTGCAACGCGAATTGGGGTGTCGATGGAAAACGCCAGTCCTAGAACTGGAATGTGAAATGTGTGGACTCTTGAACCCTGCATTGTGTCCTTGTATTCAAACTGAGTGTCGTAATAATATCGCGTTTTTCTTTGACGAATCAAACACTCGCGGCAAACCACTGGTCTCTACTTCTTCGCCTCGTCACCCTCCGCTGGCTTTACAATCACTGCCGGAATCTCCAACGATTTGACGAGCGAGTTAAAACTGACGAGATCCTTTTCGATAAGTTGCTTGAACTTCACGAGGTTCGTATCAAGCTCGCCGCTTAGTTCAGCAAAGACATCGTACGATTGCTTCGTGGGTCGCGTGTCGGCGCTTGATACGACTCCGGAGAGTGTTGCAATCTTGTCGTTGAGCTTGATTGGGTAGTTAAGTGCATCCTGACCGCTCTTGATCTTCACCTGAATTATTTCTTCTTCGATCTTCTTGAATTCCTCATTGAGTTTCTTTGAGACACTCGCAACCGTGTCCTTGTTTGGATGTTTCTCGAGCCGTGCAACCAGGTCCTCGGTTTGTTTCCGGATATCACGGATCGTGAGGACAGCACGGTGCGCTTCCGATACCTTGTCCCGGATCTTGATCAGGAAATCGAACTGCTCCTTGAATTCCTCCGGCGATGTCTGTAGACGCGGGTCTTTCCGAATTTCAAATGGCTGCGTCCAGCTCTTGTCGCCGATCTTCAGCCTGACCTGGTATTTCCCCGGTATCACTTCGGGTCCACTCACCGAACCACTCCACATGATTGCCCCCGGAACCTTCACTGCATCTTCATACACTTTGTTCCACACAAACCTGTTCATTCCTGAATCGACTGGTGCCGTTGGCTGATCATCTGCATCATCCCTTACCTGTTCGCCACCCTTTTTCTCTTTCTTGCCAAGAAACGACTTGATGAGTTTGCCATCGGCTTCGAGAATTTCGAGCTTGAGTGTGTCTTTCTCTTTTGGTTTGGTCTTCAGATAATACTGTATGACAACACCATTCGGCGGATTCTTGCCAACGGCAATGCCGGGACGATCGAACGTGAAACCACCCGTGCGGTAGTTCTCCCGCGGCTGATACAGAATCACATCGGACTTTGCGAGACCATCATTCAATTGATGGAGCGGCGTAAGATCATCAAGAACCCAGAACGAACGGCCATGCGTTGCTACAACAAGATCTTTCTCCCTTGCCTGGATGGCGATGTCATGGATGGGCGTAACGGGAAGATTGTTCTGCAGCGGCTGCCAATTCTCT
>JBGPGQ010000348.1:0-3556 GCA_041483995.1 Bacteroidota bacterium | reverse complement strand
GTGGAAGAAGTGCTTGCGCGATATCGACTCAGAGATGCACAGCGGGCTTCGAAGAATATTTCAGCGATGTGTACGGGAAGCACGCTGACCGGGACTGGCGAATTGGATACGCGCAGCCGGGAAGCTTTTCGGAAAATTGCCGCCGATCTCTTTGCTGCAATTGCAGAAACTCCGAGTCCAGACATGACATTGAATAACCTCGCAGGTTTGATAGCGGCACAAAAGGTACCGGACCAGTTCTATGCCCAGTTAGGCGACGAACGGTTTCGGAGGTTTATCTTGGGCGTTTGTTCTATGAGTCCTAGATTCAGCAAGGGGCTTGCGAGGGATCCGTTCATGCTCGAATCTCTTTCATCGAATGTCCAGTCGTTGGCGGATGGAATGGATATTTCTCTATCATCTTCAGCTAACATTATTGAATTCAAAAGCAGATCTGAGCTCCGCGCTGGAATCAAGAACATTCTGGGGTTTACAAGCTTTGATGAACTGACACGTGATCTAACGGGGATTGCGGATTCGGTCCTCTATGCGGTTCTTGCTGAACAACTGGACAAACGGCGGATCAAAGCTGCACCTCTTGCTATCTTTGCGCTTGGCAAATATGGAACTCACGAGATTACGTTTGATTCTGATCTTGATCTTATTTTCATTACCGATACGAAATCCGCTGTGAAGAGAGATGTGCTTGAGGGGGTCGCAACGTCTGTTATAAAACGACTTTCTACGGTTTCGGACGAGGGGAAAATGTATGAGGTGGACGCACGGTTGCGCCCTGAGGGGAAAAGCTCGCCGCTGGTAGTTGAGAGAGTTGGATATGCGAGATATTTGAAGGAGCGTGCGTCACTTTGGGAGCGGCAGTCTTTGACGAGAATAAGGTTCGTTGCCGGGAACCAAGCATTGGCAAGAGAGTTGATGAACGATATTGAATCTTATGTATATGATTCTCCTCTTCCTTCGGGCTGGGTTGAAGCAACAGTTGCAATGCGCAGGAAAATTGAAACGCGGAGTCGAACTCGAAGCAAGGAATTTTATGATATCAAACTGGGTGCGGGTGGAATGGTAGATGTTGAATTTCTCGCACAGATGAGCCAACTCAAATTTGGCTACACCGATCCACAATTGAAAGGCAAAAGCTGCATTGATGTCATCACGGCTCTCCAGCCAGGATTTCTTAGTATCGATGAAGTTTCAAAACTCTCACAAAGCTACCGTGAGCTCCGTGAGATAGAGAAACTCATGCGTGTTACGCTGGAGGAACGAAGTACAATTCTTCCGGAAAGAGAAAAGCTTGAACTGTTCGCGCGTTGTTTTGATCGCTCTTCAGGTGAATCGCTGAAGACTCGAACGGCCACGACAATGAACAACGTTCGCACGCTCTTTATTGAACTCTCACAAAGGATGTCCACAATGTTATGATCACACGGATTCTCAATTCTCCGCGGTGGGTTGGGTTCATGGTCGCGCTGTTTGCTTTCCTTGTGTATCTCAAGACGCTTGCCCCAACGGTCAGCTTTATTGATAGTGGTGAGCTGGCAACCGTTGCATGTACATTGGGCATTGCACATCCGACGGGATATCCATTGTTCACACTGGTGGGGTGGTTGTTTGCCAAGCTCCCGATCGCAACCGAGGAAATCGTTCGACTAAACATCATGGCAGCTTTCTTTTGCACACTCGGAGTGTTGTTCTTTTTTCATCTTGTACGCTTTATACTTACCCTCGTCTCCAAGCGTGCGGCATTCCTGCAACCCAAAAATAAGCTTGACCTTCCCCGTGCAATACTTGCTGCGAGTGCAGGAGCTACCTTACTACTTGCGTTCTCAGAGACATTTTGGTCGCAAGCGGTGGCCATAGAAGTATACTCGCTACATGTATTTTTCCTGGCCCTGGTAACACTTGCGTTCTTCAAGGCGATATTTTCCGGAGAGTATGAGCAAAGTGGCCCCGAAGCAAATATGGTAATCTCTCGCAATGGATGGTTCAACTTGTTTGCTTTTACGCTGGGCCTCAGCTTCGCCAATCATATGACAACGATTCTTCTGGCTCCGGGTTTTCTTTTTTTGTACTTCATCACTCAAGGAAACACATCTGCGTCCTGGAAGCGGGTTGCCTTGATGAGTATCCCTTTCATCTTAGGATTGTCAGTCTATCTTTATCTCCCCGTACGAGCTTCGCAATCCCCATCGCTCAATTGGGGAAACACGGTTTCACTGGAAAGATTCTTCTGGCATTTGAGCGGAAAACAGTATCGGGTATGGATATTTTCATCGACTGAATCCGCGGGACGCCAATTTCAATATTTCATTCACACACTTCCGGAAGAGCATGGCTATATCGGTTTAGTGCTGGCAATTGTTGGTGTGTGGGCTCTCTGGCAATCCAACCGCAATCTCTTTGGTACAACAATTCTCTTATTTGTGACATGTGTTTTTTATTCGATTAACTATGACATACACGATATTGATTCGTATTTCTTGCTCGCGTATATCTGTGTTGCACTGTTGGCGGGGCTTGGACTGCTCAGGTTTTTTTCTTCGATGAGCTTCAAAACACCTTTGACGACCGCCGCTCTTTCCGTTCTTGGAGTTTTGGCGGGATTCACTCCGCTTTTGCTGCATCATGCTAAGTCAGATGAGAGTAAGAATTATCTTGTCGAAGATTATACGATGAACATGTTCGCGTCACTTAAGCCCAACGCCTTGATTTTATCATATCAGTGGGATTATTGGTTATCGGCGTCATACTACTATCAGCTTGTGAAAGGCTTGCGGCCCGATGTGATAGTTGTTGACAAGGAGCTTCTTCGTCGTTCCTGGTATTTGAAGGAACTTGAATCGCGCTACCCATCATTAATTAAGAATTCGCAGCAGGAGGTGGATGCATTCCTTCATGAATTGGATAAGTTTGAACATGACCTACCGTATAATCCGAACACAATCCAAACGCGTTTTGTTGGAATGATCTCGAGTTTCATATACAAAAGCCTTCCTGAAAGGCCAGTCTATGTTACCGGCGAGATTGAACCGGAGTTTACGCCGGACCTCCAGAGAATACCGGAAGGTCTTGCTTATAGGCTCGGGGCTGACACAAGTTTCGTGAATGAGGGGAGTCTAGAATACACGTTTCGACCTTTCCAACGAAAGGGGAGACTTGAAGATATGATCAAAAACTTGTACGCCAATTCGTGCATTGCCAGGGGTAAGTACTATTATAGGTGGAAACAGACGGCAAATGCCGAAAAGGCATTTCTCAAGGCTTTAGAATACGATCCTGCGTCACCAGAGGCGAACAGTTGGCTTAGAAGGATATCAACTAAGGAGCAAAATAACTGAGTTTTCGATTGACTATTTGCATTATTTTTTTATATTTGTGTGCTCAGCTTTCAAGTCCCACCTTCTGGCAGGCGATCCGCAGCTATGAATAATGGATTTACTAAGGGTGGGGAGGATTTTTTGCTGCTGGCGTAGCTCAATTGGTAGAGCAGCTGATTTGTAATCAGCAGGTTGCGGGTTCGAGTCCCATCGCCAGCTCAGCTTCAGTATGATATGGCGTGGGG
>JBGPGQ010000347.1:0-3562 GCA_041483995.1 Bacteroidota bacterium | reverse complement strand
TGTCTTTCAGAGGGATAAGGCTTTAGATACTCAAAGAAGGAACAGCATTGACGATACAGCTCTCTGACGTCCATACCAAGATACAATCAGGCAAGCGTGTCACACCTGAAGAGGGATTGTTCCTTCTTCAAAAAAGCCAGCTTCTCGATCTCGGTGCTCTTGCCAACGAGATTCGCTTCAAGAAAAATCCCCAACCACGAGTCACGTTCGTCATCGATACGAACACGAACTATACCAACATCTGCAACATCGACTGTATCTTCTGCGCGTTCTATCGGCATCCGGGAGAGTCCGGCGAGTACACCTACTCAGTCGACCACATGATTCAGAAGTTCAAGGAGTCGGCGGCGAAGGGAGTGACGACAGTGTTGTTACAGGGAGGAGTCAACCCAGCTATTCCGTTTGAATATTATATCGAAATGGTCGAGCGGACGGTGAAGGAAGTGCCTGGCATTGCCCCTCATTTTTATTCGACGTCTGAAATTGTCGGCATGGCGCAGATTTCCGGACTGACGGTTCCGCAGGTGTTGGAGCGATTGTGGGATGCCGGCCAGCGATCGATTCCCGGTGGCGGCGCAGAGATTCTCTCCGACCGCGTGAAGAAAAAAATCAGCCATCTCAAAGGAACAAGCGCCGATTGGCTGAACGTTATGCGTGAAGCGCATAAGATCGGCTTCAAGTCAACTGCGACAATGATGTATGGACATCTGGAGAAGGATGAGGATATCATCGAGCATCTTGAATCCGTTCGCCAGTTGCAGGATGAATGCCACGGATTCACGGCGTTTGTACCATGGAGTTTCAAGCCAGGTAACACACCGCTCGAGAAGATCATCCCTCATTATGCAACGCCGACGCGCTATCTCCAGATGATTGCCATTTCCAGAATTTATCTCGATAACTTTCAGCATATTCAGGCATCATGGTTCTCGGAAGGGAAAAAGACCGGACAGATCGCTCTTCACTTTGGTGCGGATGATTTCGGCGGGACCTTGCTTGAGGAAAACGTCCATGCTGCGGCAAATTTCGTGAACAAGACAAACATGCAGGAATGCATCGGACTTATTCAGGGCGCGGGGTTTGCAGCGGCCCAGAGAACAACTCTGTATGAAATTCTGCAGGAATATCCCCTGGTTGAGGAAGCGGCTGCATGAACTCAGAGACAGGTAGCTTATCATTGCCAGGTCTTCAGTCTGAAGACCTTTTCTTTTTCAGCGCATGAAAACACGATTTCTGAAAACCACCGGACAAACCCGGCAGCGCAACATTCGTCTTGCAGCCAAACTGATTCACGATGGAGACCTCGTAGCATTTCCTACCGAAACAGTGTATGGTCTTGGTGCCAGCGTCTACAATGAGCGTGCGGTATCGAATATTTTCCAGGTGAAGGGCCGCCCTCCGGATAACCCGATGATTGTGCATATCTGGTCGCTTGATCAGATGTGGGGTCTAGCGGAATCCATTCCGCTTATGTTCTGGATTCTGGCAGAAAAATTCTGGCCCGGACCGCTCACAATGGTAACCCGGAAGTCGGACAAAGTTCCGGCAATAGTGTCCGCAGGATTGCCGACTGTTGCTGTGCGTATGCCGGACCATCCGGTTGCTCGCGCATTGTTGAAGAATGCCGCTGTTCCAATTGTTGCTCCCTCGGCCAACCTTTCCGGTAGACCAAGCCCGACTATGGCACTACATGTTCTCGAAGACCTTGATGGGAAGATTGCTGCGATCCTTGATGGTGGTTCATGTAAGATTGGCTTGGAGTCGACGGTCTTGGATATTACGCGGAAAGTGCCAGTGATTCTTCGTCCGGGTGGAGTGACTCGTGAGGAAATCGAACGAGCTCTTGGTATTCACGTGAGTGTTGCCAGTCCCACTCGTAAGCGCCCGGCATCGCCCGGCATGAAGTACAAACACTACGCACCGAAAGCTGAAGTGATATTGATTGAAGGCGAACGGGGAGCGGTGTTACGTGGAATGAAAAGGGTGGCCGACCGACTGAAGAAACAAAAAACTGTATTCGGGGTTATGGCCGAACGATCAGCCAGGCCGATGTTCAAATCGTACAGATTCTTCTCACTCGGAAGCACGGGCGCAACTGGTGCAGCGCGGAATTTATTTGAAGGTTTCCGGAAATTCGATCATCAGAAGGTGGAGATGATCGTATGCGAGGGCTTTCCGGATGAATCATTGGGAAGTGCACTCATGAACCGTCTGCGAAAGGCGGCAAGTAGAAGAGTGAGGGTATGATGGGGCAACAGGTTAGAATAATTCCACCTTCGGTACATGAGGTATCAATCCCTTCTCAAATCCCTTCTCGAATAACAACTCCAACGCTTTCTTTCCCTTCTCTCCCATGTCGATCGTGAGTTCACTTACATACATCTTGACAAATTTCTCACCCAACGCGTAATCAATTCCACGTCCCCATCGCATTGCGTAGGGGATGGCTTCGTTCTGATGTTTGTAGCCAAAGGCGATGCTCTCTTTGAGTCCTTGCGAAAGTCTTCGGGCCATATCTTCTCCCAGATCCTTCCTCACAACATCAAGTCCAAGTGGAAGAGGGAGACCGTCTGTTTCTTTCTCCCAAAATTCACCGAAGTCCAATATCTTATTGTAGCCAAGAGATTGATACGTAATCTGCCCTTCATGGATTAGCAATCCTGCATCCACTTTACCGGAGTCGATTGCTTCCATGATCTTGTCGAACGGCATATCAATGTTGTTGATGCCATTCGTGAATATATTGAACAGCAATGTTGCAGTTGTAAGTGGTCCCGGAGTACCAACCGTTTTTCCCTGAAGCTCAGCAAGTGATTTGTACTTGCGCGAGATAATCACGGGTCCATAGCCTTCTCCCATGCTTGCGCCTGTTTTCATGATCCAGTATTTGTCGGCAACATGGGGAAATGCATGTGCAGAAATTGCGGTGACTTCAAGCTCTGCCCTAATGGCACGCTGATTTAGAGACTGAATGTCTTCAAGAAGATGTTCGATACGGATCCCATCCAACTTCACCTTACCACTAGCCAGACCATAGAACATGAACGCGTCGTCGGGGTCAGGGCTATGGCCCACTCTGATGATTTGTTCTGCCATCATGATCTTGTCACGTGAGAGATGTTTTGTAGATATCAGGTCTGGCGATTTCCATGTGCCGGGATGGATTCTTGGGTTCATTGAAACCGAATTTTCGATACAAGTTGTGTGCATCGCGTGTAAGCAAGCTCCAGCGGCGGAAGCCCTGCAACTCGGGGTGTGTCATAATGGTTTCCATCAGCCATGTCCCAATCCCTTTGCCTCTGTATGCTTCGAGCACAAATACATCACACAAATACCCGAATGTTGTGTAGTCTGTGACGACTCTTCCAAAGCCAATCTGCCTTGCTCCTTCGTACACACCAAAGCAGAAAGAATGCTTGATGCAACGCTCAATGATTTCCCTTGGAATCCCTTCCGACCAATAAGCATGGGAAAGGAAGTCGTGTATCATTTCCACATCCAGCCTGGATGGGTCGGTGCTGATAGTGAGGTCGCCTTTTTGAAATTCATGATGCATGATAAT
>JBGPGQ010000346.1:0-3576 GCA_041483995.1 Bacteroidota bacterium | reverse complement strand
TCAAACATTTCCTGGGCGAATTCCTTCATGTACGTGGCCACTTCATCAAAGCGATCATGCCGGGGATCTATGGACCAGACCAGAGTACTCACTGACTCCAGGAGTTCGTGCGCATCATTGCCAATCCGATCTGCCATATCCGCAAGACGTGGTGACGCTCTTCGAGCTTCATCTTTTGCGATGTCGCTGAAGAGTGCAATGCGCGTAAGACTCGCTCCGATATCGTCGTGCAGATCCGTTGCGATACGCGTACGAAGTCGTTCGACCCGTAACAACTGTCGCACACGATAGAGGTATGCACTGTAAATCAAAGCAGCGAAGGTGCATACAACCAGCAAATAGAACCACCATCGTTGCCAAAAGGGAGGAATGATGGCAAAAGACAGGCTCGCCGGTCGAGGACTGGCGATACCATCGCCGTTGATCGCCTGCACCTCAAACGTATATTCCCCGGGGCTCAGCGCTGCAAATGAGACGCTGCGTTGTTTCGATGGCTTGCTCCAATTCACTCCGTTCAGCCGATATTGATATTGGATATTTTTCTCATCCCTGAAGCTGATGCCGATGTATTGAATGAGACAGTTGTTGCGGTCGAAAGGAAATTCAAGACCCTCACGGGTCAATATAATACTGTCATTGACAGCGATTTGTGTAACGTAGATGGGCGGTGGGATCGTGTGTTGCATTTGCGGGCGGGCATCGAAAGCAGAAAGATGTATTCCTGCTTTTCCAAACCAGATAAGTCCATCGCGGGCAGCAGCGCAAAATTCTGTTCCGCTTCCAACAATCTTGGTATTCCACCTGAAGTCATGAAGATGCTCGCTGTTCACAACCATGAGACCCGATCCCGTGCCCAACCACATTTGTCCGGAGCTATCTCTCACGATGCTCCATATTGAATTGCTGATGAGTCCATCCTTTATTGAAAGATTTTGGAATGTATGACCATCATACACGGCAACACCACCATAGCGGGTACCCACCCAAAGGCGTCCTTGCCGATCTTCACCAAAAGACCTGATACCATTGTCGGGCAGACCGTCCTGAGTAGTAAAGAGTCTGGCAGGCTCCTTTGTCCAATCCGACCGATGAACAAGCACTAAGCCGCCGTTGTAGTCCCCAAGCCATAGATCATTGCGTGAGTCCTGAAAGATCGCACGTACAGAACTGATCGGAATATCCCGGGGAAACCTGAGGAGTCCAATACGTTTGAAGTGAGGGTCCAGATCTGCGACAAGAACACCTGCACCTTCGATGCTGCACCACATGCGATTCTTTCGGTCAATACAAAGAGAAAGGATCGTACCACGAGGAATGCCGTCAACAGGGTGTAATTCTTTCTCGAGCAGGATCTCCGAGGGTCTACCCTGCCGATGCTTGACCGAATAGATTTGTATGGTTCCGGCAGGCGATACAAGACACAACCTTGAATGTGCGTCGAATGCTGGCAACCCTATTCGCATATTCGAATGAAGCGCGGAAAGCGCATGATGAAATAAATACCATTCGTCCTCACCGTCCCTCCACAATTCCCACAGTCCACTTTGGCCAACCGCCCACACATGCCCCAGCGTATCAAGGGCAGCCGAACCTGTGTATTCGATCTGAAATCGCTGAAGCGTCATATCGGAAAGTTTGAGCAGCCCATTGTTGTATGTCTGAAACCACAGATTACCCTCTCTATCCTCCAATGCCAGCCAGGTTGTTGCCTCGGGTAGGCCCCGCTCCATCCCGTAGTGAACAACCTGTCCTCTGGGAAATTCAGTTTTTCTGATTTTCAAGACGCCTTCCATCGTGTTGAACCATACATAGCCATGATTGTCCACCAAAGCACCGTAGCTATGTTTCGACAGGTGGAGTGTATACAATAGTGTTGTATCCCTATACATCATTATCTGTCCGTGCGATGTACCCGTCCAAACATTCCCATCGTGGTCTGTGTTGATCCAATCGATATATTCATCTCTTTCTATAAGAAATTTGGGTGACGCAACAAGTTGACCCTTGTTGTTATATACAAGAAGAGTTTTCCCGGTCTGAACCCATAGCAATCCGCCCGTAGTGGAGACTACGGTTGTGGCGGTGGCAAACTTCCCTTCTGTCAGGAAGGGGATTGCTGAATCGCCCTGCACGCGGAATACCCCTGCTGATGTACCAAGCCAGAGGATCCCGTCTGATCCCTCGGCAATCGAGATAACGTTATTTGTGAGGGGGGTTGCCCCAACCTGAATCCTGGTAAACCTGCTATCACAGTACTTCGTAAGTCCATGCTGAATCGTACCGATCCAGATCGTTCCAGTCTGATGTTTACTTTCTACAAGCGTTGTGATGAAGTTGTTGCTGAGCCCATCGATTGTAGTGTAGTTTGTAAATGCGGCGCCGTCGTATACGCTGAGTCCCTCATTCGTTCCAATCCACAGACGCCCGAACGTATCTTGTATTGCGGCAGTAACCCAATTTGAGATCAGACCATCTTTGGTGGTATATGCGTGGAATGGAAGAAGTTGTGCATGGAGACGCGATGGGCAAATGCACAGGAGAAGAACAGCACAACAAAGGCCGGACCGGCCACGCGGTGTTAAGAGTGTTTGAAGCATCCGCGTGAATCTACAGTAAGAACCATAAAATGTCAAGAGGAATAATTAACGTAGGAAGCCCGCCCTCAGCATTGTCGGAAACTCTGTTGTACGGACAGTACAGGAAACATTCTCCACCTTCGCCCGTAGAAGAAAAAAGCACAGGAGGACACCATGGACACTACAGTCTTGCAATATCTAAAGGAAAGCATCGCGCAGCAGCGACAGAACCTTATCGAGTGGCTGAGCGGCACACCGGCAAGCGTGAAGCAGCTCCGAACCGGGTTATCGGGAGAACAGGCGGTACAGGACCGTCTCCGCACACTCGATGCCGCCTTGCAGAAAGCCGAGGAAAAAACGCTCGGACTCTGCGACGTTTGCCACGACTACGTAGAGGCAAGCCGTCTTGAGATGGATTACACGGCAAGTGTCTGTTTCGAGCATCTGACCGGCAAGGAGAGATCATTGTTGGAGAATGACCTGGAACTCTCACAGAAGGTGCAAAGAGCACTGCTTCCGCACAACGTTCCGGAGATCCGTGGATTGGAGGTTGCGGCGTTCAGTCAGCCCGCATCGTGGGAGGCGATTACTTTGATTTTGTCCGGATGAAAGATGGCTCTCACGCAATCGTCATCGCAGATGTCATGGGCAAGGGCATGCCTGCCAGCATGCTCATGGCAAGTCTGCAAGCGTCGCTACGCATCATCGCTCCGGAGAGTACCGAGCCTGCCGATGTCGTTGCGCGGCTGAATCATCTCTTCAACCACAACATCCGGCTCACCAAGTTCGTCACGCTCTTCCTCGCCCGGTACGATGAGAACACCCGTGTCCTCACGTACTGCAACGCCGGACATAATCCTCCGCTCGTCCATCGCGCTAACGGCTCCATCGAAGCGTTGCTGCCCACGGGCGCCGCAATCGGACTCATCGAGCAGACAGATTTTTCGCAAGGCACAATTACTCTGCGTCCAGGCGACCGCCTTTTGCTCTACACTGATGG
>JBGPGQ010000345.1:0-3590 GCA_041483995.1 Bacteroidota bacterium | reverse complement strand
GTTGTTCTTGACCTACGCGCCATCGTTGGTCATGGAGCTGCACCCCCGGATTACACTCCGGCCGGAATTCCTGATGGATTAGAGAAATTCCATCTTCTAATTGACAGAAGCGATCTCAAGGAAATTGCAACCCACAAGCGTAACATAGCGACCAATCTTGAATTTCCAGCCGATGGGGGAATGAAGTTGCACGTGAAAGAACGCTTGGAATTTGACGGGAACAGTAAATCCTTTTTCCTCATCTATCATTTCTCTCCTCAACTCAACTGCACGCAAGTTGTAGGTAGTGATGAATTTGTGACCTACCACCGCCAGCTTGAAGCCCAGGGCAAGCTCAAATCCAAGCTCGACGCCAAGTACTGGGAAAACCTCCGCCGCGGCGTGCAATATTGGGATGGGGAGAGGTTTGTAAGCTCACCAACAATGAACAAGCGATATCTTGAGGCCACAAACCAGTTGACAAAGAAATAGGCTGAAATCAGCTTGGTATTGGTATTCAGAAGGGGCTTAGGCCCCTTTTGTGTTTTGAGGCCCCAATTGGTCTGATACGATGCATTTTTTTCACGGATGTTTTCTGCAAGACAAAGCATGTACAGGTATACCTTCTTCAGAAACCCTTCGTTGCTGACTACCCAACAACCAATCAGGAGATTGACATGAAAACTCTTGCAAGCATTTTTGTACTGCTTCTCGTTCCCACCTTTTTGTTTGGGACCACGAGGATCGTTGACCGCAACCACCCAGTTGGCGGTGTGTACTACAACGGAATCGCGGATGCAATATTAGCCTCGGCTTCGAGCGGCGACACTATTGTCGTATTCCCGGGGTTCTACGACGGTGCATTCACAGTCAGCAAGGCCATCGTTATCATGGGCTCTGGATACGAAACAACTATCATTTCGAGCAATTCAGGCACAACCATTACTTTGAACAATGCAAATGCAAAAGTCATGTGGTTTGATATAACATCGAACGCGGGCGTGGGAGTAACACTGAATCAAGGACTCTTGACAAACTGCCTCATCAGAGGATGTGCGACCTATGGAGTGCAGATTCCTACCAGTTCATCAGGCATCGTGATGAACTGCTGTGTACTGCAAAACGGATCGTATGGCATACACGGAGCTGCGGGGACCAGTGGCGCCTCGGTTGTAAATACCATCAGTTATTTCAATGGTAGTACTGGTTTCTTTGTTGATTGCTGCGCCACTGGGTTTCTTATCAATTACTGTGACGGTAGCACAGGTGGTTATGTGTGGGTCGGAGCTGGGAACAAGAATTGTGATCCTCTTTTTACAAATCTCAATTCACACCCAGCTGATCTGCATGTGAGCACAGCCTGTGCTGCGGATGCCGGTAAACCAGATCTCTATGATCCGGATGGTTCTCGAAGCGACATGGGCTACTTTGGTGGCACAGATTGCCCGGTCTTTCCCATCGTCAAGGTCATGAATATGAGTGTCAACGGGAGTACCGTTACAATCGATGTGACCGGTAAGGCAAATTATTAGGGGGGGACAGCAATGAAAAACCTCTTGTTGTTTCTTATGAGCTTCTGCTCGCTGCAAAGCCAGGTACTTGCCCAGGTCGTTCCTCGCAACCAGTCGTATCTTGAAGGGAAACGCCATGTCAACACCCCCGATGGCGTGCTCGACCTCAATCTCCAAATCATCGATGGCGAATACTTCATCGATACCGATCCGGGTGAGGGACTGGGGATACACATCACCGCGACATACAACCAACCGGAAGTGCCGGCACAAATCATCAACCCAACAGGATTCACTGAAGGGAAGACGCTCTACGTTCGGTTCAAGAACTCGGACAGCGCGTGGTGTCGTCCACGAGCGGTGGTCTATCGTGTTCCTTATCCCATGCCCGGCAACAACATCATTGCTGGACAGTACTTCATCAACTATGGCTCGCCTCAGCCGATCACGATCAGTTCTCCATTGCCCGAGTATCCGGCGACTCTTCCACTTCCGGGGTTGAACGATGGCGATGTTGTCTCTGTGCAATTCAAAAACTCAGATGGTCTGTGGGGTAATTCGAGGGCACTCGTGTATCACCCGCCATATCCTATGAAAGATCTCAACGTCGATTTGTGTGAGTACTTTGTTAACACGGGGAATGCGATCAATGTCCCGATTATTCCAGGACCGGAAGCCTCCGCAACTATCAATCCCGGCACGCTCTCGCGTGGAGATGTCGTGTATGTTCGCTTCCACAGCACAAACGGCAGTTGGTGCCAACCACGGGCTGTCGTCTTTCGGCCTGCTTATCCAATGAGCAGCAATACGGTTCTTGCAGGCGAGTATTTCGTTGATAATGATCCCGGGGAGGGGTTGGCAACACACATCACCGCGACATACAACCAACCGGAAGTGCCGACACAGATCATCAACCCAATAGGATTCACTGAAGGCCACACGTTGTATGTTCGCTTCTTGAGTTCGGATAGTATCTGGTGCAGACCGCGGGCAGTTCCATACAAGCCCGCATTGCCATTTGCGCACAACAAGATTGTTGCCTACGAATGGTTTCTTAACACTGTTCCAAGCGGAGGTGGTGGCACTGTAATCACGGTAGATCCTCCATCGGACTCTGTCACGGTGTCGTTTACAATTTACCCCGCTCCGCCCGAGTCAACGGTGATCTATGCGAGGTTCAAAAATTCAAATCTCGTGTGGGGACCTCCAAGGTCTGTGAGGTATCAGCCCGTTTCTGTCACCATCCTTCAAGGCTGGAACCTGATATCGAATCCAATTACCGCGCCGAACGATTCTGTGAAGACTCTCTTCCCGGGAGCAACATTCGCGTACGCATTCGGATTTGCGGGAGCACTTGGCTACCAGCAGGATTACACGATGGAGAACGGCACCGGATTCTGGGAGAAGTTTGCATCAGCAGGAGCGAACGACTTCACTGGGCTTGGCTCAGCCCGCAACAGCGACTCACTTGCTGTTGTCGCAGGCTGGAATATTCTCGGTTCTGTGACTGGCTTTGTTGACACAACTACGATTGCAACGGATCCAGGTACACCACTTGCAGCCTCGCATTGGTTCGAGTATCAATCAGGATATCCGATTGCCTCGACCATAGAACAAGGCAAAGGATACTGGAAGAAAGCTACGAGAGCCGGGAAGTTCTATCTTGTAGGCATTGAACCGACAGCACGGCCGGTGGCTTCACAACAGACAAGGGCAATTGTCAACCCATTGGATGCATTGAACACGGTAACGATCACTGACAGCAGGGGCGGCTCACAGACGCTGTACTTTGGTTCCGATGTGAAGAATGAGATTGCAGTGTCATCGTATGAGTTGCCGCCAGTACCACCGATGGGAGCGTTCGATGCACGATTTGAAACATCCGAGGGTGGCTCCATGGTGCAGACGCATGCAGCGAAGGTACCTGATGCTTTAGAATTTCCTGTGACAATTCAATCGGATGCATATCCGGTGACAATCACATGGAAGGTTGAAAAGAGTATGGCCTCGTATGAGTTGACGGACGGTGTTGACGGTAGAGTGTTCTCGGTGAAATCGATGAATGGTGAAGGAAGCATGAAGATCGCGAATAGTCAGGTG
>JBGPGQ010000344.1:0-3595 GCA_041483995.1 Bacteroidota bacterium | reverse complement strand
CGTTCACATGCCACAAAGCTATCTGTTCGTTTTCCAGGTAAATGAGCTTGCTCCGTTTTTCAGGAACATCGGCAACTCTGGCAACCTTCACGAATTCGACTGACATGCTTCCCTATCATATACAACAAATCCGGGTTCCCGCAACAGAAGATCATCCCACTTTCACAACGGAATCCAGAACGATTCCTTTATCAGTTCTTTTGACTCGTGCAGCTTCGGTTGTTGGATCGTGTTCGAAGAATAAGAGCCAGTTCGCGTCAACAGCCTGATTCAGGATTTTCCTTTTTTCTTCAAGAGTAACAAGCGGTCGCAGATCATACGCCATTATCCAGGGAAGAGCAACATGTGAAGCGGTTGGAAACAAGTCGGCACAATAAAACAGTGAAGAGCTCCCATCCGACACAACCGGACATTGGAGCGCAGTTGTGTGACCATTCACAATGCGGACACTGATGCCTGGAAGAATCTCACCCTCGCCTTCAGTGAATTCCAACATGCCAGCATGATGTAGTGGCATGTAGTCGTCCTTGAAGAAGCTTGCCCGATCACGCTCGGTGGGATTGTGTGCGGCGAGCCAGTGCTCACGTTGGACGTAGTAGCGTGCCTTCGGGAATGTAGGCTTCACTTCTCCGTTGTCGTTGTACGTAGAACCGCCTGCATGGTCAAAGTGGAGATGGGTCAGAATTACGTCCGTAATATCCGCAGGCGCGATGTTATGTTTCTTCAAGGAAGAAATGAGGTCGAATTGACTCGTATCAAACTTGTATATCGATATGAGTTTTTCGTTGTACTTGGATCCATTACCGACATCGATCAGGATTTTTTTTCCATTCCCGATGAGGAGTAGTGCCCGCGCTGCCATGGATATCCGGTTCTTTTCATCGGGGGGATTTGATTTCTCCCACAGAGTCTTCGGGACGACGCCAAACATCGCCCCGCCATCAAGCCCGAATCGGCCGGTTTCAATCGCGTGGAGTTCGTAGTTGGCTATTTTCATTTCATCTACTTATCACGAAGGAGGTGCAACGACCTAGTTGAAATAACAAGGTCGGTCCCTGCCTTGCAGAAGACCGACCTTGTTCACAAACAAAAAACTCTTCTTATCCTGCCTTCTGAAAGTGCGAGGTCGCAGCTGACGGTTCCGCAAATTCCCGATCAGGGTGCAATATCCGCGCACGTTCAAAAAGAACTTCTTCAGTTTCAACATGATTGGGATCCGGTACGCAGCAATCAACCGGACACACCGCCGCACATTGTTCCTGATCAAAATGGCCGACACACTCGGTGCACTTTTCCGGAACGATGTAATAGAAGTCATTGGAAAGCGCTTCATACATCTGCCCGCCGTACTCCCACTGCACACCGCCCGCGTAGATCGCCACGTTGGGACATTCAGGTTCACACGCGCCGCAATTGATGCATTCCTCAGTAATCATTGTTGCCATGCTACTCTTCCTCCGTAGTTTTGGATATGCTACTCTTCGTACTCAGACCATCGAATTTGTGGTATCGTCAACTGACCACTCTGCCCGATAGCACCGTCTCTTAGTTGCTCGGTGTTCTTAAGAAACTCACGCACACGATCCACCAGTTGCTGTGTTTCAATCCCGTGATACGCCGGCAGGTACTCTTCGAGCTTTGCCAGGGCTTTACCGAATTGACTGCTTGCACCTTTGTAGTTTTCGTTCGAGAGATGGTAGAAGCCAACCGCGGTTTGTATCAAGCCTTGATAGAAGAGCCTGTGGCTGCCTGTTGTTTCCATCCACAACTCTTCCCACGTATCATGTGCCTCGAAAAAGAACTGACCGTTGAATTCCGTGACACCGCGTTCAAAAAGCCCTTCCATCTGGGCTCAAACTAATAAAAAATGTGGGAAATTGCAATACGCGGATTCAGAAAATGAAACCGTCGGTTTCATACGCGATTTTTTTGGGGTATTCGGAATCGCAGGCTGCGCGGGTGGAAAACCAATCCGGCTTTGCGATTGAGGTGCTTTTGTGAAGGGTCGAGCGCCGGCCTCCTCAATCGCAGCGAATTTCAGACTGAATACTCGGAGCAAGTACATTGCGATTCCGACGTCTTTTCTTTCGGCCCCTTTCTTTGGACGAGCAAAGAAAGGGGCGGAGAGAAATTCTACTTCATCAACACCATCTTCCGTACCTGCGTCTGGCTGCCCGTGGTCAGACTGTAGAAATACACTCCACCGGCGAGTCCATTTGCATCAAAGGATGCACGGTAATTCCCTGAATGCAACTCTTCATTGATGAGCGTAGCAACCTCGCGGCCAACGACATCGTAGACCTTGAGCGACACAAACCCTGAACCCTCAATGGTAAATCCTATCACTGTGCTTGGATTGAACGGGTTCGGATAGTTTTGTTCAAGTGCAAATTCCTTTGGCGTCCCGGGAGTATCATTTCCTATTCCGGTAATTCGGTTGCCGGCAGGGTTGCGTTTGTAATATATCTCAAAGTTCCCGTCACGATTGTCTTGCCAGAGAGCATGTACGGCTGAACCGGATACTGCAACGGAAGCATCAAATGAAGAAGCTGCGTCATTCGTGAGGCGGAGATCCGTTTCCCAACTGAGGCCTCCATCCGGTGAATGTTTGTAGTAGATCTCGAGGTTCCCATCGCGCCCGTCGGCCCATACAACGTGTACGCCTGAAACAGAAGCTGCAACAGAAGGAAAAGCTGACTCGGCCGCGTCATTCGTAAGCCGTGTATCTGTTCCCCAACTTACACCTGCATCCGGGGAGCGCTTGTAGTAGATCTCACTGTTCCCATCACGCTGGTCAAACCATACAACATGTACAAGTGAACCAGATGCTGAGACTGAAGGTGAGAATGAATTTGCCATGTCATTCGTCAGCCGTGCTGCGAGTTCCCAGCTTAGACCTCCATCAGTCGACCGTTTGAAGTATATCTCCGGACACCCATTGCGATTGTCTTCCCATACAACAATGACAAGTGAACCGGACGTTGAAACAGAAGGGTATCCTGAAAAAGCGGAGTTATTAATTAAACGTACATCTGGCCCCCAGCTTAGGCCACCATCGGGCGAGCGCTTGTAGTATATCTCAAAGTTCCCATCACGACAGTCCTGCCACACGACACTCACAACAGAATCTGATACCGATGAAGCAGGAAACTGTGAAGCAGCGGAGTTATTGGTGAGCCGCGTATCCGGCCCCCAGTTTGTGCCGCCATCGGTTGAGCGTTTGTAGTATATCTCCCAGTTCCCGTCACGACAGTCGGCCCAAATGACATTCACAAGTGAACCGGAAACCGAGACGGAGGGAAAGTCCGAAACGCCAGAGTTATTCGTGAGCCGTGTGTCCGGTTCCCAGCTTTTGCCTCCATCCTGTGAGCGTTTGTAGTATATCTCGAAGTTCCCATCACGAAAGTCATGCCATACAGCATGCACAATAGCCCCATTGGCTGCTATACACTTGTTGTTAAATGATGTGTATGAAAAGGAAGAGTCATTGGTAAGCCGTGTATCCGGCTCCCACTGGGCATGAGTGGAGGAAATGAGGCCGAAGAACAAGCCAAAGAGTAAAAGAAAGTTTTTCATGAGAATCTCTTCTTGATGG